>NZ_JADYXK010000073.1:0-500 GCF_015864275.1 Pseudoalteromonas sp. NZS11_1 | reverse complement strand
GCCACCGTACTTGCTAATGGTACGTGGTCAATGCCTGTACCGATAGCACTTGCAGAAGGTGCATACACTATTAGCGCGAGTGTTGAAGATGTGGCAGGCAACGACACCACTGCCACAGGCACTGGTGAAATAGATACCATTGCACCGACACTTGTACTTACCAGTCCAGGCTCAAGTAGCGACATCACCCCGACACTCAGTGGAACAAGCGATGCGGTTGAAGGCACCGTTATTAACTTCACCGTGGTGGACGATCAAGGCAATACACAAACGTTCACCACCACGGTTGATGCAGACGGCAACTTTTCAGTCGAAGTGCCTAATGCGATAGCCGAAGGGCCGTACAGTATTAACGCCAACATCAGCGATGTGGCAGGTAACAGCACCAATATTACCGGCAACGGCACCATTGATACCACAGCACCAAGTGTGAGTGTAGATGCGCCATTATTAACAAACGACAGCACGCCCACGGTTACGGGCACCAGTGATGCACCTAA
>NZ_JADYXK010000009.1:0-127182 GCF_015864275.1 Pseudoalteromonas sp. NZS11_1 | reverse complement strand
TCAAGGTCAGAAGTAATAATCTTCACTAAAAGACCGTATATATGACAGCAAACCTGTCCCTGCTATCGTTGAATGACACCTTGCAATACTGGAGGAGACCATATATGAACTCTGGTTAAGAGATTTATTATTCAGAGTTCAGGTTAACTAGTTTTTTCATGTTACAGACACAAAAAAACCTTGTCACTTTCGTGGCAAGGTTTTTTTATTAAAGAGTCGTTGCTTATTTAGCTGTGAAGCTTACTGGGCGACGTTCTTTACGAGGGCCAGTACGCTTATCACCGCGTTGGCTGTCGTCTTTATCTTTACTAAAGGTGCGCTTTTTGTCACCAGCTGGACGCTCAGAGCGTTCTGCACGTGGCTCAGCAGGGCCTTGATCTTGTGTAATTGTTAAGCCCATAGGACGTTTACAAATAAACACTTTTTGGAAATGATCAAGTACATCTTTAGGCATGTTTTGCGGTAATTGAACCGTACTGTGATTGTCGTGTAAACGAATATCACCAATAAACTTGCTTGAGATGTCAGCTTCGTTAGCGATAGCGCCAACAATGTTCTTAACCTGAACACCGTGTTCACGACCTACTTCGATACGGTAAGTATCCATAGGGCCTGCATCACGGCTGTTACGTTCGCGAGGTTTACGCTCAGCGCGTTCACCACCACGTTCGCCGCCACGTTCGTTACGACGTCCACGGTCACCACCGCGATCATTGCGGTCGTTACTACGTGGGTTGCGATCGTTACGCTCGTTACGTTCACGAGGTTGAATCTTAACTTCTTCAACTTTAATTGGAGACTGTTGCTGTGCTAAACACAGTAACGCACCCGCTAAGCTTTCAAGAGGAAGTTCAAGTTTTTCAGCCATGTTAGTAGCTATCTCGTTAAAGAATGTAATATCTTTGTTTTCAAGCGCAATAGTTAATTTTGCTTGTAACGCTTCAATACGTTTTTCTTCAACGATTTTTGCAGTTGGTAATTCAACTTGTGCAATTTCAGACTTCGTATGACGAATGATATTTTTAAGTAAATAACGTTCGTTATGTTTTACGAATAAAATTGCTTTACCAGTACGACCAGCACGACCTGTACGGCCGATACGGTGAACGTAGGCTTCAGAATCTTGTGGTATATCGTAGTTGATAACTAAGCTTAAGCGGTCAACATCTAGACCACGAGCAGCAACGTCTGTTGCAATAACAACATTTAGCATGCCGCTTTTTAAGCGTTCTACAGTGCGTTCACGTGCTTGCTGGTTCATATCACCATTAAGTGGAGCAGCAGAGAAACCTTCGCGCTCTAATAACTCAGCAAGTTGTACTGTATCGTTACGCGTACGTACGAAAACAATAGCACCTTCATACTGTTCAGCTTCTAAGAAGCGAACAATAGCTTTATTTTTATGTACGCTTGCATTCCAAAACACTTGCTCAACAGATGATACTGTAGAGTTACGCGCAGAAATATGAACCTGTTCAGGATTGTTCATATACTTGCTGCTGATGTTTTGAATTTGCTTAGGCATAGTCGCAGAGAAAAGACATGTTTGCTTTTCGCGCGGTGTTTTTTCCATGATGCTTTCTACATCATCGATAAAGCCCATACGTAACATTTCATCGGCTTCATCAAGTACAAGTGCTTGTAGAGCATCAAACTTGATAGTGCCACGGTTAATGTGATCGATTAAACGACCTGGAGTTGCAACAATAACCTGAGCGCCACGACGAAGTGCGCTTAATTGGATACTGTAGCTTTGGCCACCATATAGTGCCAATACTTCAATACCACGAACATGTTTAGCATATTGTTCGAATGCCTCAGCAACTTGGATCGCAAGCTCACGTGTTGGTGTGAGTACAAGGATCTGTGGCTGTTTCACAGACGGGTCAATATTATTTAGTAATGGCAGTGCAAATGCTGCGGTTTTACCTGTACCCGTTTGAGCTAGTCCCAGTACGTCCTTTCTTTCTAGCAATAACGGTATACATTGAGCTTGGATTTCAGATGGTGTCTTGTAACCCAACTCTTCAACTGCCTTCAAAATTGCAGGAGAAAGATTTAGAGATTCAAACGTGACTGGTTCTGACATTAATACGCCTCAACGAATTTAAAGAGGCGCGCATTATATAGGATTCGCGAGGCAAATGCTTGTATAAATTGAAACTAATTTGTATGTGTTTGATGTTGGTCGAAATTTAACCAGCTCAATGTAGGGTTTATTAAACTGGTTAACATATTTAATACAAAGCTTATTTATACAAGCCTAGGTTTTCTTTTGCGTAAGCTTCAAATTCTGTAAATCCACCAATGTGATTTTGGTCTACAAAAATTTGTGGAACAGTAGGGCAAGGCTTACCCGCTGACTTTTCAAGGTCGGCTTTACTAATGCCTTCTTTAATTATGTCAATGTAACGAAATTTAAAGTCATCACGTTCATTTGATAATTGCTCAGCAACATCTTTTGCACGAACACAAAATGGACAGCCTTCACGGCCAAAAATTACGGTTAACATAGCTTTCTCCTCAATTTGATTAATATCAGTTTAAATGAATGGAAAATTATTTAAAGAGAAAAAAATCGATTGCACCATTCTAATAAAAGCATAAATCATATTATGCATAGCAATATGATTTGCAAAATGCGAATGAAAAACCAGAGCCCTGTTTGTCTAATACTTAAGTCTATGAATGCAAGTATGTTTACAAGAATTAATTTATGGCACATAACTTGATGATGTAGAGCTATACATTGGGTTAACGAGAATGCTTTATGAATATTAATAGTCACGTTTTAGAAATTATCCAAGGGGTAATAGGTAAATATTGTGAAACCCAAAGTCAAAAATTCTCTATTACCTTAATCAACAAGTTGCAATGTAACTACGTCTGTTTGCAAATTCCGCCAGAGCAAATGATTGCACAATGCGAGGCGTTTCTTACTCCGGCGCTAGCAGCAGTAAAGCAGTGCTTTTTACTTAACCTCGAAGCAAATATTCAGGGAGTTAGTATTCACTATCAGATTGATGATTCTGAACAAGTAAACACGTTGGATTTTCACGGGCTCTTAGCAACTAAAGAGTCTGTTAGTTTAGCGCTTGATGTTAGACAAAATGTAGACGTTTTAACTGATTGCGAAGCGTTACTCAAAAGCTGTTTAAAAATGTCAGCTAATACTCACGATCGTTTTGGTTTAAATTTTAAATTATTTAATAGCACGCTTAGAGAGTCTGCACAGCTAGAGGATTTACGCCATCTTAGTGGTAACGCATTAATTGATAAATTAAATAGTGACAGCTTAAATACACACATAAAGTTGTGCTCTATTAACGACATTTACGAGCTGAGCCAAGCTCATAAACTATCTAAAAAAATATTAGGCTGGCCATTTTTTGATACCGACTTAATTACTATTTTAACAACATTTCACACACAAACACGTTTATCGGTATTAGTAGCAGACGACAGCTTACCGAGCCAAATTGCTACAAAAGTAATGCTTGAAATGCTGGGCTGCTTAGTAACGTGTGCAGAAAATGGTGCCAGTGCATTAACGCTTGCTCAAAATGAACCATTTGACTTGCTACTTTTAGATGAGCGTATGCCAGGAATGTTTGGTAGCGATGTGGCGCAGCAATTAGTTAGGCAAAATACACCTAATAACAATACTCCTAAAGTTATTTTAACGGGGTTGACAGGCGATGAGCAAATAGCTGAGTTGTTTGATAAAGGAATTACTCACTATTTACAGAAGCCAGTGACAAAAGCGGTACTTGAGAAATTTATTAAACCTTGGCAGTTAGCCTCTTAAATTGATTAATAAGGAGAGAGTTATGGATGATTTCTCTAAGACAGCACCTATTTTAATTGGTTTTCAAAACAATTACTTTTTGCCAAAAGGCATTTTGTATGACGAGGTTGAAGAGTCATCAAGAATTACTGGCGTGGGGGAAAATACACTCTATTTATTGACCTTCTGCGCAGAGCAATTTGCTTTAGTTATTAATACACCCATTCACTTTACGCAAAACTATAGCGAGCTTAAAAATCCGATTGGTATATTAAAAGTCATTGCGGTGGGGGCATTTAAAGTGGGTTCGTACGGTGCTCAAACCATTAAGCAGCTAGACCTTTTTAGTAATATTATAGAGGTGGTATTTGGGAAAAGAAGTTTAAATGCTTTTACACATATAGGTTTAGCCGAAAACATCAAAAAACATGGGGCCACTAATATAATTTTAGCGGGTACTGTGTCTTCTATCTGTATTGATTCAACTGTGCGCACTGCTGTTGTACTTGGTTCTAATGCCACTATTTTAAGTGACTGCACACCGAGACGCACTCCTTTTGAACAAACATTCTACTGTGAAAAGGTTTCCCTTCTTTATGCACGAGTTTGTCAGAGTAATACTTTTATAAAGTATTGGAGAGATCATGAATAATAATGATGAGCTACAAGTTCAAATCCAATATGCACTAGTTGAAAAACTTTCCAATAGTAATCGACGTCAAGCAAAGCTATTAGCTATTTTAGATGAGTGTATTTTTGAGTGTGATAAACATTTGAATTTTACTTATATTAATGAAGCTTGGGAGAAGAAGTTAGGTTACTCAACCGATTCATTAATTGGCTCCAATATTACTAAGTTAATGAATTGCGATGATATTATGCATTTTGTCGCATACAGCTGTTGTTTACTAGAAGGGAAGCAGGCTCCCAGTGTAGAAATACAAATTAAAAGCAGCATCGGGCTCATGAACTGGTTTGAGTTAAGGTTAGTTTATGATGAAAAAAGCGGCTTTATAGGCTCGTTCTATGACATTCAACGTCATAAAGATTCTCAATTTTTGCTAACGCAACAGCAAAAATATGTTAAACGCTTATCGCTTGTTGCGAGCCATACAAATAACTTAGTGATTATTACAGATAGGTTTGGTGTGATTGAGTGGGTTAACAATAGTTTTGAAGTACTTACAGGCTACACCTGTGATGAGGTTATAGGCACTAGCCCAGGTCAATTGCTACAAGGGCCAAAAACATGTGAAAAAAGCCGTAAGGTTATGTCTCATGCCGTAAAAAATGGACTTCCTTTTCAAGTTGAAACTACAAATTACGATAAAAACGGTAATATTTATTGGGTTGCTATTGATGCAAACCCAGTGCGAGATGATGAAGGTCAAGTAAAGCACTTTATCGCTATAGAAACTAATATCACGCAGCGAGTTAAAGCTGAACAAGCAATGGCAGAGATAGAATATAACTATCACTCTGTCGTAGATAATATTCCTGATATTGTTTTACGCCTTGATACATTTGGCAACCTATTATTTATAAATCAAGCATGGCAACGCGTCTTACACAGCAATGTAGATGAGAGCCTTGGCTTACCTATAATTAAGTTTATAGCAAAAGAAGATGTAGAAAAAATTAGTAGCACTTTGCTTGATTATAAACATGGTAAGCGTGATATACGTCGCTTTGATATACGTTTGATTAATGCACAAGGGATAAATAATTGGGTTGAAATGACACTTACTCCCATTGTGGGTGGCTACGAAAGCGATTTGTTATCTATTGCCGCAACACTTGTTGATATACAAGAACGTATTGAAAGCGAGCAAATATTGCTTGAAGCTAAACATCAGGCAGAAACATTAGCTGAGTCTAAAAGCCGATTTATGGCAAATATTAGCCATGAAATTCGCACGCCATTAAATGCCGTTATTGGCTCTGCAGATATTTTGCATCATACCGGTTTAACTTCTGAGCAAATGCGTTACACACAAATGATTAAAACAAGCTCTGATGCATTACTGAGTGTATTGGATGATGTATTAACGTATTCGCGTTTTGAAGCACAAGCTATAACACTCGATAATCAGCCATTTAGTATTGATACGTGTATTGAAGAAGCAATAGATATAATTTCCCAAAGCGCTTTGCAAAAAGGGCTTGAGGTTGTTTTTGATTTTTATCCTGATGTCCCCGCTCAAGTAATTGGTGATCATGCACGTATAAGGCAAATAGCCATTAATTTATTAGCCAATGCGATTAAGTTTACTCAGCAAGGCGTAATAACGGTGACCGTTAGATGTACTTACATTGGAGCCAATAATTTAAATCTTCATTTATCAGTAAAAGACACTGGAATGGGAATCGCAAAAAATAAAATAGAAAGTATGTTTATGCCTTTTATTCAATCAGATAATTCAATTACCCGAAAACATGGTGGTAGTGGCTTAGGCCTTGCTATATGTAAGCAAATTTGTGATGTAGTAGGGGGAGATATTTCGGTTAACTCTGAGCTCAATAAAGGGAGTGAGTTTATCGTTAATTACCCGTTACAAATAGACACAACCGACTCAATATTGCGAGAGGGGTTTGCAGCACGAAGTAAAAAGCCAAGAGTATGGATTGTAGGACATAACCAAATTTTAAAAACCGCGTTGGAGCACACACTCACTCGGTTTTCTATCGCTTTTGAGCACTATGAAATATGCCCAGATATCCCTGAGTATGATAGTTTTCCTGATGCAATTGTATTAACTGATCCTCCAATGCTAGCCCAAACACGCGAGTGTATAAATACATATAACTCCCTTAATTCACCGTGTTTACTTATCTTAGACTTACTAGGTGAAAGCTTATTACCGCAAAATCTTAACGACAGAGAGCTTAGGTTAAATGGCCCTTTTAAAGTATCGCATGTACCGCGAGCAATTAGTTTATTGGAAGAACAGTTATTTCATTTAGATATTATATTTACTAATCGTGAACAAAAAGAAGCCTTAGAAAGCTCTTCAGGGTTAACTCAGTTGAATGGGACCAATGTATTGGTTGCTGAAGATAATACTAATAATCAAATAGTAATAAGACAGTTTTTAGAGCAAAAAGGTTGTCGGGTATATGTTGCTAGCGATGGGCAGGAGGCAATAACCAAGGCTAAAAACAATAAACTTGATATTATTTTTATGGATATCCAGATGCCAATACTAGATGGGATCTCTGCAACTAAAGCAATCAGAAAGTTAGGTATAGTCACCCCTATAATAGCGCTCACAGCAAATGCAATTCATGGTGATAAAGAGCGATTTATTGAAGTGGGGATGAATGATTATTTAGCTAAACCAATTGTAAGTGAAACACTTTATTTATTGCTTGATAAATATGCACCAAAGCAGGCTATTGAATCTAAGCATCTAAAGCTTACTCGTTTAGCGCAAGTGTGGGAAAAGCTGAGCTGAGCAATGAAGGTTAGGGTCTGTTGAACTTTCAGGGTTAAATTTGCAGCAGTCTGTTTGGTATTTAGGCCAGGCAGAGCCTATGCAGTGTGGTTATTCCCCATAAATGGGCGATAACGTAGCATTAATGCCAAACAGGCGCTGCCCAAAGGGTTCTTCCTAGGGGCTATTTACTCTTTGTTGCTCGGTTTTTACTTAGCCCGCTAGGTTACAAACCTCGCGCCGCGATTAAACCGCCTCTAGTTTGAACAAATTTTAATCCGCAAAGATCAACAGACCCTAATATAAAAATTGGGTTTGTGTTGCATAAAACTTGATAAACGAAGAAATTAACCTAGTACTTTAGGAGTAAGTTAAATTTATTTTTTAGTATTTAATGAGTGTTTTTATTATAGTTTTTCAATTTGATTCGCAAATTGCAATTCAAAATAAAAATACAACGTTACGAATTATTTTTGGATTCTAAATTACATTTTTAATTTTTTTAATACTTTGATTTTGTTGTTTATTTTATCTTTCGTTTGTTTTTGTTTAGTTGGCACGGCTTTCGCAACATATTAAATATCAAATCAAGACGAATTTAGTTAAATTTTAAGGGGTGCAAAATGCAAACAAACACAAAAGCTAAACAACAGCCTAAAGGTAACAATTGGGTACTAACACCTGAAATTATGGTTTTGTCTATTTTGCTTGTTGCCACTTTAATAATAGGTATTACAGTTTTACGAGGTAGCGATTCGATTGAACCGTTGGCAGATATACAGCCAATTACTTTTACACAAGCTGATGTTGAAAACGCACAGTTGATGAGTAATACATTTGACTCGCAAAATACCAACTATGCACAACATGTAACTGCTCCTAAAAACGAAAATAACGACACTCTTTCAAACTAGAGACTTTTGCGCAGGTAACTATTTATAGTTGCCTGCGTTTTTTTATGTTCCTACCACCGTTTTAACTTTCTATCCCTCCCTATAAAATTAGCTATATGCTTTTAAATTTAGATTGTGCTTAACCTAAACAGGGTTTTATCAAAGCTTTCTCTTTTCTCACCTACAATTGCTAACACTAGCTTTAGTAGCAGCTATTAACTGGCTTATCTGTGCTTTATAGGCTCGATTAAGCGCTCATTTGCCAATTTAGGTGCATAGCAAACTGAATTGCAAAATGCGAATAAAGTGGGAGAACTAAAATCTTTTAACCTTCCAATTTAACCGCCTGAATCCATTGGTTTTTATTTCTATTTTTCCACATTTAAAATGGCCTGTAAATTGCTACTCATTATAATAAGTCACTAAGAGTGAAAAACGGAGCAAAATCATGAGTGCGTTTAAATACCTAGAATCGGAAAGCCCAGTCAATCTCGCAAGATGGCATGAGTTAGAAAGAATCATGTCTGATTCAATGCAAAATAATTATTTTAAAATGGTTTATCAACCGCTTGTATCATTAGGAACGGGAAAGTTGGTCGGCTTTGAATCGCTAGTAAGGTGCCAATCACCCCGCTTTGGTATTGTAGGCTCTGATGAGTTTATCCCTCATGTAGAGCAATCGGGAATGATTTTAGAATTAGGTGACTGGATTTTTGAGCAATGTTTGTCTGATTTAAAACAGATGCGACATTTTGGTATGACAGATATTGCTGTTTCTTTAAATATTTCACCGGTACAAATTTTAGATGGTGATGTGTTTTCAAAAGTAATGGCTTTGCTAGAAAAGCACCAAATACCACCACAAGCTATTAAAGTTGAATTAACGGAAACAGCGCTCATTCATAGCCCTGATAAAATAGCTAAGGCGTTTGAAAACTTCCATAAAGAAGGCGTAAAGGTGTGGATTGATGATTTTGGCACTGGGTACGCGTCTTTAGGTCTACTTCGTCAATTTGATATCGATGGTTTAAAAATTGATCGCAGTTTTGTAAGTGGTATTGCAACTAATAACGAAGACTTTACGTTATGTAGCGCAATTATTGCGATGGCTCAACGATTGGGCTTACAAACTGTAGCAGAAGGCATTGAAGAGAATGAGCAATTACAAATATTAGAACAACTTGGTTGTGATATTGCTCAGGGGTACTTGCTCGATAAGCCGCAAACATTAACAAAAAGTATTGATACCTGGGCTCTGTAATTGTTTATATTCATTTTGATTTGCAAAATGCAAAAAACAAATTACTCTTAAACTACAATTCTTACATTTTATTAGTGTACGAAGCTTTAACTTACACAAAGGTTATCTATGCCTATATCAGAGCAGTTTATCGATAAAAGTATTACGGAGCTAAATGTTTTAATTCAACTTGAAAAGGATGTTGGAATAAGCGTTTTAGCTCGATTAGTAAACTTATTTATCGATGAATTAGTTACTATGGCTAACCAATTAGATACGGCAATTAATAATGCAGATATTATAAAAATTAGAGAAATAATGCATGTTTTGAAAAACTCGGCTGCCTTATATGGAGCCGCTCCTTTAGCTGCATTGGCAACACAGTTACACGATTCACCACCACCAACCACAGAAGAGAATTTGCACGCAGCGCTTGTTATTAAGCATAACTTGGATAAAACCCGAGATGCATATCAAATAATGAGTAAGAGTATAGCTATCTAGGAGAAAGCCGTGTCAGATATAATGGGTAAAGGCCTTGTTTATATTGTTGAAGATAGCATCGCAAGTGGTGCTTTGTACGCCAGTCAGCTAGAGCAAGTAGGTTTTGAATGTAAGCATTTCGCAGATGGATATTCTGCTTTGGTCGGTATTAAAGAAAAAATGCCTGCGGTGATAGTACAAGATGTATGCTTGCCTGATATAAGTGGGCTTGAAGTTTTACAATTTGTAAATAAACAAAAAAATCCTGCTAATGTAGTCATGATCACCTCAAATAGTTCTATTGATATTGCAGTGGAAGCTATGCGTTTAGGTGGCTTCGATTTTTTAGAAAAACCCTTCACAAGTCAGCGACTTATTAGCTCAGTAGAAAGTGCGTTAACACCCAAAGAGCAAGCTAAAGTACAACCTTTGGTTCAAAGCAGTGATAAAAGCCAAGATTTTGTTGGTGAATCTCTCGCAATGAAAACCGTTTTTAGATTGCTAGATAGCGCAGCTAGAAGCAAAGCATGCGTATTTATTACAGGTGAAAGTGGAACCGGTAAAGAAGTATGCGCACAAACCCTTCATGATTCGAGCCCTCGCAGCCAAGGCCCTTTTATTGCTATAAACTGTGCTGCGATCCCTGCTGAGTTATTTGAATCAGAGTTTTTTGGGCATGTTAAAGGGGCATTTAGTGGCGCTTTAAGCGATCGTAAGGGCGCTGTTGAAGTGGCCAACGGCGGTACGTTATTTCTAGATGAACTATGTGAAATGGAGCTTAACTTACAAGCTAAGTTATTGCGCTTTTTACAAACCGGCATATTTAGCAAGGTTGGTAGCAGCGAGGTATTACACAGCGATGTTCGCTTGGTATGTGCAACCAACAGAAATCCAATAATAGAGGTAGCAGAAGGGCGCTTTAGAGAAGATTTATATTATCGTTTAAATGTTATCCCCGTAAAGCTCCCGCCTTTAAGGGAGCGCGGAAACGATATATTACTGCTCGCTGAGTATATTTTAAAACAAAAAAGCGATAGCAACGCTAAACATTTTATTGGCTTTTCTGATGAAGTTAAGGCGCTTTTTTGTAATTACGATTGGCCAGGAAATATACGCGAACTGCAAAATGTAATTGAAAATACAGTCGTTATTAATGATGGCGATGTAATAGAAAGAGATATGCTACCAAATTCATTTGGTCTAGGCGCTGTAAAACACTCAAGCTCAGCTAAGTCAATTCACAATACAAACGATCAGAGTGTTCAATTATCTCCTATGTCGGTTCACGATATAGAACCATTATGGCAAGTTGAAAAAAGGGCTATTGAAAACGCAATCAAAAGCTGCGAAGACAACATTCCTCTTGCTGCTGCTTATTTAGGGGTAAGTGCATCTACCATTTATAGAAAAATAAAGGGATGGTCTTAAAGCTTTAATAGATTTTTAATTGCAATTTTAGGTTGAATTAATAAAAGTTACCCTAAACTCTATGTGTAAGAGCAAAATTAATTTTTAATCTGAAATAGTAAAAGGAGATCGCAATGAGTAACACTAGTTTAAAACCTGCGGATATTATGCCATCACTAGTAGTGAGTGATGTTGATGAGAAAAAGGTAGATTTAGTTGACAGAATAAGTGACTCTCCGTGGAAAATGATTGTTGTTTATCGAGGCCAGCACTGCCCTAAATGTACTGCGCAACTCAACGAGCTTGCTAAAGTTCATAAAGACTTTAAAGAGGCTGGAGTTGAAGTGGTTGCAGTAAGTGGTGATAGCCATGAGCAGCTTAATAAACATCTTGAAAAAATAGATATTAACTTCCCAATTTACTATGGTTTAACAATCGAACAAATGACTGATTTAGGGCTACATATTAGCGAGCCTCGCAGTGGTGCAGAAACTGATCATCCATTTGCTGAACCAGGAATTTATGTGCTTAATGAAAAAAATCAGCTTCAAATGGTCGATATATCAAACAGCCCGTTTGTTCGTCCTGATTTAGAGCAACTGCTAGGTGGGATTAAGTTTTCAAGAGAAAACGACTATCCAATCAGGGGCACATTTATTAAATAGTATTCATTTTAAATGGTTTCAAAAAAGGCACTCTTCAGTGCCTTTTTTATTTATTTTTTAATAAATTTACTTGAAAACAATTTTACTGTCCATATATAGTTAAGTAGGACGCCTGATGGGTCCTAAATTAAACTTAAATAATTGAAATTTATATTATTAATTAAACTTTGCTTGAGCTTGTTCAATAGAAAAGCACATGCAAAATATCGCTTAAATATGAGGATATTATTATGCGTACAGTAGACTTATCACCACTTTATCGTTCATTTATCGGCTTCGAACATTTAGCATCACTTATGGATGCGGCAGCTAATACAGACAAGCAGCCGAGTTTTCCTCCTTACAATATAGAAGCACTCGATAAAGACAAATACAGAATCACTATGGCCGTTGCCGGTTTTAGTGATAGTGAATTGACCATTGAGTCAGAAAACAACACATTAAAAGTTGCAGGTATTAAAGCTAATAAAGATGAAAATAATGAACGTAAGTTTATTCATCAAGGTATAGCAGAGCGTAACTTTGAACGTAAATTTCAGCTTGGAGACCATGTAAAAGTACTTGGTGCCGATTTAGCTAACGGCTTATTGAGCATAGAGTTACAGCGTGAAATTCCTGAAGCACTTAAACCACGTAAAATAGAAATTGGTAATAGTAATCTAATAGAAGGTAAATAGTCTTCTAAAGTACATATTCCCCTGATTATTTAGCCGCCTCATTTGAGGCGGTTTTTTTACTTAAAGCGCTTCTAAATTATTAAGGTAGTATGTTGCTTGTTGCAGCGTTTGTTCTTGAAGTGTTTCATCTTGTTTATCCCAGTTTTTATATACCATACCAATACGTGGATTCTTCTCTAGCCTGTCTCTGTGTCTATTCATGAAATGCCAATACAAGCTATTTAGCGGGCAGGCCTTATCTCCTACTTTTTGTTTAACATTGTACTGACAGCTTTTGCAGTAATCGCTCATTTTATTAATGTAGTTACCGCTTGCAGCATAAGGCTTTGTTGCAATTATTCCATCATCGGCAAACTGGCTCATGCCTCGGGTGTTGGGCATTTCTACCCATTCTATGGCATCTATATAAACGCCTAAGTACCAGTTGTCTACGTCATCAGGGTTAATACCTGTAAGCATGCAAAAGTTCCCAATAACCATTAGGCGCTGAATATGATGAGCATAAGCGGTTTCAAGGCTTTGCTTGAGTGAGTGGCTTAGACAATTCATTTTTGTAGAGCTGTTCCAAAAATAAGATGGCAGTTTATTTTTGGCTTGTAATTGATTTTTAACTGCGTAGTCGGGCATGTTAATCCAATAAATGGCACGTACATACTCTCTCCAGCCTAATATTTGCCTGGTAAAGCCCTCTACTTGCGAGAGGGATATTTCATTGGGTCTTTGTTCGTATTCGCTTATTACACGTTTGATTACATATAACGGGTGGAGTATTTTTGCGTTTAGGGCAAACGATAAACGGCTATGGTACAGGCTGGTATTGTTTTTACTTTGATCTGTCATCGCATCTTGAAAGTGACCAAAGCGACTAAGTAAGTGCTCACAAAAGTATTCAAGAGATTCAATCGCTTGTTTACGCGTTGTTGGCCACTCCAGTGAATGTTCATTTATTTCACCCAAATAAGCGACGTTGTGCTTATTTAAACGAGAAATAATACTGCTAACATCAGTATTGAATAACTTAGGCTCTGGGATGTCGGCTAAGTCTTTTTTGGAAAATTTATTACGATTATTACTATCAAAATTCCATTTGCCACCAGTTGGCTTTGCATCATCAATTAATATATTAAATTGCTTACGCATAGCACGATAAAAGTGCTCCATTGTTACATGCTTGTTTTTTGTAAAGCGTGTTTTTATATCGGTGAACGGTAATAAAAAGTGTTCAGTATCTGTAGCAATTACATTTAATGAGCTATCACTTTTAAACTTAGCTAATTGAGATTTTAGCCTAAACTCGTCAGGGTATTGATATTCAATAGAGTCGCATTGGTATTTATCGGCAACTCGCTTGAGTAATTCAATCAAGTCCTTGTCGTCATCGGTATCATCAAGTGTTAAATGCAAAACATTAAAACCTGCCGTGTTTAATGCAGTTGCAAAGTTTTCCATAGCATTAAAAAAGGCACACAGTTTTTGAATGTGATGTTTAACGTAGTCAGTTTCTTGTTTTAGTTCTGCGATGAGGTAAAGCGTGTCGTCGTCTTTTTGCTTGTACCATGAATGAGATGGGTTTAGCTGATCGCCTAGTATTAGTCTGAGTGTTTTGTGATGGGTCATAGTAAAGCCAAATTTTTTTATACGGACGTATTTAATTAAAGGATCGTTTTACTATTTAACTACGAGTGAATAGAGCAAAAAGGCTTAACCGATTATCAAGGCAATAAAGGCGTGTTGGATCATGGTGTGCAAATGAGTTTAATTAATGGGGAGGTTAAGTAAGTTAAATTGCCACCCCTAAAAATTGTATATTTAAATTTTATTACTTTGCTTTTGCTGCATTTTTTGTTGTAACGAAACCACATTAGATACATTAAATAGAATATTGCTGGCAAAGTTTTCAAAATATTTAAGGGCTTTTTTCCAAGCGAGCTGGCTCTCAGGAGTAAAGTGCTTACCAAGGTGCTCTTTAAGGGTTTCGTAAAACGCATCAGATAATAGTGCAATGTCATTTTGTGAAACACTGCTTTTTTTTAGGTACATTAAATGATGTGCTAAAAAAGGAGCTACCGATGCAGGCTTATCTAAATGTTTAACAATTCGTTCTAACACACAAAAAAGGGTAAAACTCTTTTCGTTAAATTGTAAGGCTGTTGGGTAATTCATTTCAATGGTAGATTCAGCCAATTTACTGTGAAATCGAGCCGTGAATGCATGAAAATTTGGCTTAATAATTGTTAAGTTATTTAACAATGCTGATTGTTGTTGGTTCATTTTTATCTCGCTGCAGTGAGTAATAACTATTATTATTAAGTGGCATAAAATTGATTATAGCGGGCAGATAAAATTCTGCACGTTTTTTTAGTGTTAAAGTATGGGTTTTAGTTATATCAATTTATTTTCTGGTAAATTGTAAGCATCTAAAAGGTACTAAGGTAGCTCAAATTTAGTTTGTTTGATTTTCACTAAAAATAATAAGCTGTAATATTTAATAATTTAGAGACAGCATTTTATAAAATTGATTGATTACTTATGTTACTTATATATACATTAAATTAGCATCTTGACGAATTGGAAATTTTATAAACTAATTGCGTATTATAGTTGCTAATCATCCCGTACATCCTTATAATAGCGGCCATTGTTTAGCATGTTGTAAAACAGCTAACAGCGATATTAAATTTAAAGTTTGATATCTATTGGCGCGGGATGGAGCAGTCTGGTAGCTCGTCGGGCTCATAACCCGAAGGTCGTCGGTTCAAATCCGGCTCCCGCAACCAATTCTACTAGTAGGTATTACCTTACTAATTTATATCGCGCATTCTAAGTAATGCGCGTTTTGCGTTTTAGACTATGTAGTTTAATTAGGTCAGTTTACTGACTCGCAACCAAGCTTGGCCCTAGGCCACACAGTTTTATGCTTTATTGGTGTGACGCCCCGCTTGGTTCGGGGCGTTGTTGTATCTGCACCTTGCGATTTGTGGCAATTGTCATCAAATTAAAACTTAAACTCAGTATTTTAGGGCTATAAGCCCTTTTTTTGTTTGTATGGAGGATTTTCGTGACAAAACTTGAACAAGATTTAGTAACCATGTTAACGCCTGCGGTAGAAATGTTAGGCTTTGAATTGCATGGTCTTGAATTTGTGCAAGCGGGTCGCCATTCTACCTTAAGAGTATATATTGCTCATGAGGATGGGATCTCAGTTGATAACTGTGCGGATGCAAGTCGCCAAATTAGTGCGATTTTAGACGTCGAAGACCCAATTACAAATGAATATGATTTGGAAGTATCGTCTCCTGGTGTTGATCGTCTATTATTCAAACAAGATCACTACGAGCAGGCGCAAGGAGAGGAAGTACGCGTGCGTACTAAACTTCCACAGGATGGTCGTCGTAATTTTAAAGGCGACTTAGTAGCAGTTAGCAGCGATATGATCACACTATCTAGCGATGGTGCAGAGCATCTGATCATGCTTAGTAACATCGAACGTGCGAATTTAATCGCGAAGTTTTAAATTCGAGTGCGAAGGAATAGGGCAAGCGAGGCATTACCCATGGCAAAAGAGATATTATTGGTTGCTGAAGCCGTTTCCAATGAGAAAGCGGTTCCAAAAGAAAAGATTTTTGAAGCTCTAGAGTTCGCTTTAGCGACAGCTACAAAGAAAAAACACGATGGCGAAATTGAAGTACGCGTAGCAATTGACCGTAAAACCGGTGATTACGATACGTTCCGTCGTTGGCAGATTGCCGCTGTATTAGAAGATGGTTCTCTAGAGAACCCATACAGCGAAATCACTCTAGAAGCAGCACAGGTTGAAGAACCTGATTTGCAAATGGGTGATTATGTTGAAGAGCAAATCGACTCAATCAAATTTGACCGTATTACAACACAAATGGCTAAGCAAGTTATCGTACAAAAAGTACGTGAAGCTGAGCGCGCTTTAGTTGTTGAAGCATACAAAGATCAAGAAGGCGAGCTGGTAACGGGTGTTGTTAAAAAAGCAACTCGCGATGCAATCGTGCTTGATTTAGGTAACAACGCAGAAGCGGTAATTTACCGTGATGACATGTTACCACGTGAAAACTTCCGCCCGGGTGACCGTATCCGTGGTCTTTTATATGAAGTTAAGCCTGAAGCACGCGGTGCACAATTATTTGTAACGCGCTCTAAACCTGAAATGCTAATGGAATTATTCCGCATTGAGGTGCCAGAAATTGGCGAAGAGATGATTGAATTACGTGCAGCAGCACGTGATCCAGGTTCACGCGCTAAAATTGCTGTTAAATCTAACGACAAACGCATAGACCCAATTGGTGCATGTGTTGGTATGCGTGGGGCACGAGTTCAGGCTGTATCGTCAGAACTTGGCGGTGAGCGTGTTGATATCGTACTTTACGATGACAACCCGGCACAATTTGTTATCAATGCAATGGCGCCAGCAGAAGTTGCTTCAATCGTAATGGATGAAGACACTCACTCAATGGATATCGCTGTAGAAGCAGATAACCTAGCGCAAGCAATTGGTCGTAATGGTCAAAACGTTCGTTTAGCAAGTCAGTTAACTGGCTGGGAACTAAACGTAATGACTGTTGAAGACATGCGTACTAAAAATGAAGCTGAATCTGATAAGTTACTTAACTTATTCACTGAAAATTTAGAAATTGATGATGAGTTTGCATCATTACTTATCAACGAAGGTTTCTCGACACTTGAAGAAGTGGCGTATGTACCAGCGTCTGAATTTTTAGAAATTGATGGTCTTGATGAAGAGACTGTAGATTTACTGCGCTCACGCGCAAAAGATGCATTGACAACTAAAGCACTTAAAACGGAAGAAAGCTTAGATGGCGCAGAGCCAGCTGAAGACTTACTTGCGCTTGAAGGCTTAGAGCGTCACTTAGCATTTGTTATGGCAAGCAAGGGTGTTGTTACACTTGAAGACTTGGCAGAGCAAGGTATTGACGAATTAGTTGATATCACAGAACTTTCATCTGAAAAAGCGGGTGAACTGATTATGGCTGCACGAAACATTTGTTGGTTTGCAGACGAGTAATTTATTAACGGAGGTATTACACACTATGGCAGAAGTAAATGTTGAAAAACTAGCCGGCGATATAGGTACGACTGTTGATAAATTGCTACAGCAGTTTTCACAAGCAGGTATCACTAAGCAAGCAACTGATAACGTAACAGAAGCTGAAAAAGCAACGTTACTTGATCATTTAAGCAAGCATCATGGCGGTACAGGTTCAGATGGCCCAGCGCGTATGACTTTACAACGTAAGAGCAAAAGCACTTTAAGTGTTACGGGCTCTACTGGTAAAGCAAAAGATGTTCAAGTTGAAGTTCGCAAAACACGTACTTACGTGAAGAAAAGCGCAATGGAACAAGAACAAGAGCAAGCTCGCTTAGCTGCTGAAGAAAAAGTGCGTCTTGAAGAGCAGCAAAAAGCTGACCAAGAAGCCGCAGAATTAAAAGCGAAACAAGAGGCAGAACGCAAAGCGAAAGAAGAAGCCGACCGTAAAGCCAAAGAAGAAGCTAAACGCAAAGCTGATGCAGAGCGTAAAGCGAAACAAAAGCAGATGACCCCAGAGCAAAGTGCTAAGTCTGAGAAAGATCGCATAGAAGCTGAGCGTCTGCAAAAAGAAGCAGAAGAGGCCGCATTGAAGAAAGCTGAAGAAGAAGCGAAACGTCAAGCAGAAGAAGCAAGAAAGCTAGCTGAAGAAAACTCGGCACGCTGGAAGAAAGAAGAAGAAGAACGTAAGAAACGCGAAGAAACAGCGGATCACCATCTTACGACTTCTACTTATGCACGTGAAGCAGAAGATGTTGCCGATGCTCGTGATGAGCAAGGTACACGCCGTGCTAAGAAAAAGAAAAAAGCGCCAGCAAAAGATAAATTTGCAGCGTCAAGAGGCCGTAACAAGTCTAAGTTAAAAGCACCTGCATCATTACAACATGGTTTCCAAAAACCAACTGTTGATGTTAAAAATGAAGTGCGTATTAGCGAAACAATTACAGTAGCTGAGCTTGCATCACGCATGGCCGTTAAAGGCGCTGAAGTTGTTAAAACAATGATGAAAATGGGTGACATGGTTACTATTAACCAAGTGATTGACCAAGAAGCTGCACAATTAGTTGCAGAAGAAATGGGTCACAAGGTTATCATTGTTAAAGAAAACGAATTAGAGCAAACAGTACTTAATGACCGCCACGAAGATGGTAAGTCAGAGCCACGTGCTCCAGTAGTAACTGTAATGGGTCACGTTGACCATGGTAAAACATCAACTCTTGATTACATTCGTTCTGCGAAGGTTGCTTCTGGCGAAGCCGGTGGTATTACACAGCATATTGGTGCATACCATGTTGATGTAAACGGTCACATGATCACCTTCTTAGATACACCAGGACATGCTGCATTTACTTCAATGCGTGCTCGTGGTGCTAAAGCGACTGATATCGTAATCCTAGTAGTTGCAGCAGATGATGGCGTTATGCCACAAACTAAAGAAGCGGTACAGCATGCTCGTGCAGCTGGCGTTCCTTTAATCATCGCAGTAAACAAAATGGATAAAGAAGGCGCAGATCCAGATCGTGTTAAAAACGAACTTGCTGTACTAGACGTTATTCCAGAAGAATGGGGCGGCGATACGCAATACGTTCATATCTCAGCTAAAACTGGCTTAGGTATTGACGACCTTCTTGAAGCAGTATTGAACCAATCTGAACTTTTAGAGCTTTCTGCACCTACTGAAGGTATGGCGGCTGGTGTTGTTATTGAATCTCGTCTTGATAAAGGCCGTGGTCCAGTAGCATCAGTACTTGTTCAATCTGGTACGCTTAACCAAGGTGACATTGTATTATGTGGTCTTGAGTATGGCCGTGTTCGTGCAATGCGCGATGAAAACGGTAAAGACATTAAGTCAGCTGGTCCATCTATCCCAGTTGAGATTTTAGGTCTTTCTGGTATTCCAGCTGCAGGCGACGAAGCGACTGTAGTTAAAGATGAGCGTAAAGCGCGTGAAGTTGCTTTATACCGTCAAGGTAAGTTCCGCGATGTTAAACTAGCACGTCAGCAAAAAGCTAAGCTTGAAAACATGTTTACTAACATGACTGAAGGCGATGTTTCTGAAGTTAACGTGGTACTTAAAGCAGACGTTCAAGGTTCTATCGAAGCAATCTCTGATTCACTAACTAAACTTTCTACTGATGAAGTGAAAGTGAAGATTGTTGGTTCAGGTGTTGGTGGTATTACCGAAACTGATGCAACACTAGCTGCAGCGTCTAACGCAATTGTAGTTGGCTTTAACGTTCGTGCTGATGCTTCAGCTCGTAAAGTTATCGAGACTGAAAACTTAGACCTACGTTACTACAGCGTAATCTACAGCTTGATTGACGAAGTTAAACAAGCAATGTCAGGTATGCTAGCGCCAGAGTTTAAACAAGAAATTATTGGTCTTGCTCAAGTTCGTGACGTATTCAAGTCTCCAAAAATTGGCGCAATCGCTGGTTGTATGGTTACTGAAGGTGTTATTAAACGTAGCGCTCCAATCCGTGTACTACGTGAAAACGTTGTTATCTATGAAGGTGAACTTGAGTCACTTCGTCGCTTTAAAGACGATGTTGCTGATGTTCGTAACGGCATGGAATGTGGTATCGGCGTTAAGAACTACAATGACGTACGTGTTGGTGACCAAATCGAAGTATTCGAAACAGTTGAAGTACAACGTACTCTATAATTGTTACTAGGGAGTATTGAACGCTCAGGTCAACGCCGGACGTTCTACACACCCTACGCTAAGATTTTAAATGGGGGCTTAGCCCCCATTTGCATATCCATTATTTAGTTAACTTATTATTTAATTTCAATAAGTTATTATTTTAGGACAAGTATAATGAGAGAATTTTCTCGCACTGATCGTGTTGCACAGCAAATCCAAAAAGAGATTGCTGTAATTTTACAACGCGAAATTAAAGATCCACGCTTAGGTATGGTGACAGTGTCAGCGGTAGAAGTATCGCGCGATTTATCTTATGCCAAAATTTTCATTACTGTGTTTAACACACAAGATGAAGACGCAGCAAAGCAAAGCGCAAAAGTACTTAATGAAGCAACGGGCTATATTCGCTCGTTACTTGGTAAGCGTATCCGTGCACGTATAATGCCTGAGTTAAAGTTTGTAGTTGATAACTCATTAATGGAAGGTATGCGTATTTCTAACTTAGTGGATTCTATTATCCGCGAAGATAACGCAAAGCATGTAGATGAAGACGTAGAAAGTGTTGATGCTGCTGATATTTCGGATAGCGAAGAAGGTACTGATCACGTAGACGATACAGATAGCGAAGAAGGCACTGATACAGATGGCAAAGCGCAGTAAAGGCCGTGCAGTTGACGGTATTTTGTTGTTAAACAAACCTGAAGGCATTTCATCAAATAAAGCATTACAGCAAGCCAAAAGTGTTTATTTTGCGCAAAAAGCTGGACACACAGGTGCTTTAGATCCACTTGCCACAGGTATGCTGCCAATTTGTTTTGGTGAAGCGACTAAGTTTACGCAGTTTTTACTCGATACAGATAAAACCTATATCGTTCGTGCACAACTGGGTGAGCGTACAACAACATCAGATTCTGATGGCGAAATTGTTAGCACTAAAGATGTGAACGTTACGCGTGAACAGCTAACAAAAGAAATAGCTGCTTTTGTTGGTGAGTCTGAACAATATCCGTCAATGTACTCAGCTCTTAAGTACCAAGGTAGACCGTTATATAAGTACGCGCGCGAAGGTATTGAAGTTCCTCGTAAATGCAGAAAAATAAACGTGTTTAGCTTATCGTTTGACGAATTTGATGAACAAAGCAACGTATTACAAATGACGGCCCATGTATCTAAAGGGACCTACATTCGTACAATCGTTGATGATTTAGGCGAAAACCTAGGCTGTGGCGCACACGTTATTATGCTCCACAGAACCGCTGTTGGTCAGTATCCGGCAGATAAAATGGTCTCGCTTGGTGAGATTGAAGCGTTGCTTGCTAAAGCGAAAGAAGAAGAGCTTGCGCCTTCAACTTATTTAGACTCTCTATTGCTACCAATTGATACTGCTTTAACTGATTTACCCGTTGTTGAAATTACAAAAGAACAAGGGGGAATTTTTAGTCACGGGCAAGCTGTAGAATTATCAATCGCTTTACCTGATGGTGCAATTAAAGTTGTTGCGGATAATATATTTATTGGTACTGGTGAGCGTAACTCAAACGGTCATTTAAAGGTTAAACGTGGTCTTGCTAGTCAGCAAGACGATTACGTGAAGCCTGAATAAGCAACTAATGTGCCTAACGGTGGCTTATTAGTTGTAGTTGGGGATAATTAGCTTGTAGTTATTCCTACAGTTGGTAGAATACGCCCGCTTAATCGTTTTGGCTGAATTAGTGATCGGCTAAGACACCTTTTAAATTTAATTTTTGGAGTTACTATGTCACTAAGCAATCAAGAAAAAATCGATATCATTGCTAAATTTGCACGTGCAGAAGGCGATACAGGTTCATCAGAAGTACAAGTAGCATTACTTACTTTTGACATCAACAAGCTTCAAGGTCACTTTGCTGATCACAAGCATGACTTCCACTCACGTCGTGGTCTGCTTCGTAAAGTAAGCACTCGCCGTAAACTACTTGATTACCTTAAAGGTAAAGACATCACTAGTTATACTGCGTTAATCAAAGAACTTGGCCTACGTCGCTAAGAACTAGATTATAGAAAAAGGAGCTTTTTAGCTCCTTTTTTTGTGCCTAAAATTTGTGTTTGAAAATAAAACAAATATATAAACCTATTGAATTATATTGTAAAACTCCTATTTCATAGCTTATCAAGCATCGTTGTATTTACCCGCTAATTAGCCAAGCTTAAATCTAGTGGCTAGGTTGAACAAATTTCAATCCACAAAGATCAACACACCCTAGACTCGCATTTTGAAGCAGCTTTGGTATATACTATGCGCGTAGGTAAAAAGGTTTATCTACGCTTATTCACATCATTGCCAATTGTAGTACTTAATTGATTTCCAACTGAATACAATTATGTACTGTAATTGGTACTTTGATGACAACTTATTAGAATACATTTAAGGAATATTTTAAGTGCAAGCAATTATTAAAGAATTCAAACTAGGTCAACATACAGTGACTCTAGAAACTGGTGCAATCGCTCGTCAAGCAGACGGCGCTGTACTTGCAAGCATTGGCGACACTTCAGTTTTAGTAACTGTTGTTGGTAAGCGTGAAGCACAACCTGGCCAAGACTTTTTCCCACTAACAGTTAACTACCAAGAGCGTATGTACGCTGCTGGTCGTATCCCAGGTGGTTTCTTAAAGCGTGAAGGTCGTCCTAACGATGGCGAAACACTTATTGCACGTCTTATTGACCGTCCAATTCGTCCACTTTTCCCAAGCGGTTTTGTAAACGAAGTACAAGTTATTGCTACTGTTGTTTCTGTTAACCCTGAAATCCAACCTGATATGGTTGCGATGATTGGTACTTCAGCAGCACTTGCTATCTCTGGTATCCCGTTCAGTGGTCCAATTGGTGCATCTCGCGTTGGTTACATCAACGGCGAATACGTACTTAACCCTACATTAAAAGAGCTTGAAGAAAGCCAACTTGATTTAGTGGTAGCCGGTACTGATAAAGCGGTACTTATGGTTGAATCAGAAGCTAACGTACTTGCAGAAGACGTAATGCTTGGCGCTGTTGTATATGGTCATGAGCAATCTCAAGCGATCATCACTGCAATCGAAGAATTTAAAGCAGAAGCAGGCAAGCCTACTTGGGATTGGACTGCACCAGCTAAAAACGTTGCACTAGAAGATAAAGTTGCAGCAATTGCTGCTGATAAAGTAGGCGCAGCTTACTTAATCACTGATAAAGTAGCGCGTAAAGAAGCACTTGGCGTAGCTAAAGATGAAGTTGTTGCAGTGTTAACAGCTGAACTTGCTGAAGGCGAGTCTTTAGATAAGCAAGAAATTGGTAAAATCTTCGGTTCACTTGAGAAGAAAATCGTTCGTGGCCGTATCGCTTCTGGCGAAAAACGTATCGATGGTCGTGAACCAGATATGATTCGTGCACTAGATGTAATGACTGGCGTATTACCGCGTACTCACGGTTCTGCTATCTTTACTCGTGGCGAAACTCAAGCGTTAGTAACAGCTACACTTGGTACAGAACGTGATTCACAGTTAATCGACGATTTAACTGGTACTCATAAAAACCACTTTATGCTTAACTACAACTTCCCTCCATTCTGTGTAGGTGAAACTGGTTTTGTTGGTTCTCCTAAGCGTCGTGAAATCGGCCATGGTAACCTTGCTAAGCGTGGTATTGCTGCTGTAATGCCAACATTGACTGAATTCCCATATTCAATCCGTGTAGTATCTGAAATCACTGAATCAAACGGTTCATCTTCAATGGCTTCTGTATGTGGTACTTCACTTGCACTTATGAATGCCGGTGTACCAATTAAAGCGTCTGTTGCCGGTATTGCGATGGGTCTAGTTAAAGAAGACGATAAATTCGTTGTTCTTTCTGACATCTTAGGTGATGAAGATCACTTAGGTGACATGGACTTTAAAGTTGCCGGTACTGCTGCTGGTATTACAGCACTTCAAATGGATATCAAAATCGAAGGTATCACTCAAGAAATCATGCAAATTGCGCTTAAACAAGCAAAAGCTGCACGTTTACATATCTTAGAAGTGATGGATGAAGCAATTTCTGCTCCTTCTGAAGAGCTATCAATGTTTGCTCCTCGCATATACACAATGAAAATCCCACAGAAGAAAATCGCTGAAGTTATTGGTAAAGGTGGCGCAACTATTCGTCAGCTTACTGAAGAAACTGGTACAACGATTGAAATCGGTGACGACGGTACAATTAAAATTGCCGCTACTGATGGCGAAAGTGCAGCTAATGCAATTAGCCGTATTGAGCAATTAACAGCTGAACTTGAAGTAGGTACTATCTATGAAGGTAAAGTTGTACGTATTGTTGATTTCGGTGCGTTTGTAAACATTCTTCCTGGTAAAGATGGTCTAGTACATATTTCTCAAATTAGTACTGAGCGCGTTAATAACGTGGCTGATCACCTTTCTGAAGGTCAAGAAGTTAAAGTTAAAGTACTAGAAGTAGATCGCCAAGGCCGTGTACGTCTAAGTATTAAAGAAGCAATGGAATCAGCAGCACCTGCAGCTGACGCGCCAACTGACGCGTAATTGTTAACTTATTAATCTAGTTATATTAGCTAGATGATAAAAAAGGGGCTGTTTAGCCCCTTTTTTTATGCTTTAATGAAACCTTATTGGACAAGGTCTGTCTTATATTAATCGCGATATATCTTGGTATTAAGGATTTTAATGATACTCAAACATTTAGCTTTGGCATCTTTTGCTATTTTGTCTTTAAGCGCTTGCCAAACTACAACAGAATCAGAACCAACCCCGATTGTTAATGTGCCATTTACTGCACCTTTAGCCTCTGACTTCAGAAGTGAAATTGCTATTGCACGCTACTCAGAGTTATTGAATAGGGCTGACTTAAGCGAAGAGCAACAAGCTAAGCTTTATTACGACCGTGGTGTACTTTTCGATAGTCTAGGTATGACCACTCTTTCGCGTATTGATTTTAACCGCGCAGTAAAACTTAAGCCTGATTTAGCTGAAGTGTATAATTTTTTAGGTATTCAACATACGCTTATGCAGCAGTACGAAAAAGCCTATGAGTTTTTTGATTCAGCTCTAGAACTTGATGAAGAGCATGAATACGCCTATTTAAATCGAGGAATTGCACTGTATTACGGCGATAGAGCTGGCCTTGCTAAAAATGACTTTAACGAGTTTTTAGCCCGTTCTCCTAAAGATCCGTACCGTGTTTTATGGGTTTATTTAGCCCAGGCACAAGAGGATAATGTAATCGCACTTGATGCCCTTAAACAAAATGCGACTGCGCTTGATGAATCGCAATGGGCGTATCAGTTAATTTCTCTTTATACGGGCGATATGAGTGAACATGCGTTTTTATCAGGCATTAGTGATGGTGTTAGAACTGAGCAAGAATATGCGCAGCGTTTATGTGAAGCTTATTTTTACTTAGCCAAAATGCATCAAGCAGCGGGTGAGCTGTACTTAGCATCAGACTATTTTAGACTTGCGCTAGCAACCAATGTACATGAGTTTATTGAGTACAAATATGCGCGTTTAGAACTTGAGTTGATGGAAGGTGTTGACGCAAGTTAAGCGTTTTAAATTAATAGGTGTATTACTATGTTGTTTGTTAATTACAGGCTCGAGTAATCACCTTGGCGCTATTGGCTTTTGGCATGTTTTAAATACAAAAGCCAATGTTCTACAAAGTTATTGGAATTCACCAGCTTATTTTTCTGATCACCTAGAGCAGTTACCAAAGACCTCTTTAGCTATACTTGCTCGCAGTAAAATTTCCTCAGCACAATATATGTATTCTCTTAAGCTTATTAAAAGCAGTCAGAGTGATACTGCAAAACAATTTTGGCTCTCCGCTATAAATGACTTAACAATCCCAGAGCGTAAAATATTAGCAACAAAGTTACTTGATCAATCACGTTGGAGCGATTTAGAGTTACTCGCTAGTAAAAACAAATTACCAGCAGGGGATGTACTAAATCATCTAAAACTTCAATTAAAAACACCACAGAGTAAAATATCTACCGCGTTTATTCATGATCTTGGTTTTTCATCTTTAAGAAATATAAGCAAAACTAATAAGCAATGTATGTTTAACGTGCTGACTATGAGCGATCATCGCAGTGGCTTATATAAACTTACAGAGTTTATTAATGCTTATAATAAACAACCAGAGCCCCGTGAAAATATTTTTTGCTTTTCAAAACCCGTTTACGTTGCGGGTATGCTTGAGTGTAAAAGTAGTACTAGTCAAATAGCAAAGTGTGACTGGCAATCATCTAAAGTTAATAGCCAGCTTCCTAACAATTTTGATTTTATAGTGATGATGCCTAAAGATGGAACGGCTAATGTCACGAAGGGAACAATGCTAATAAACTCAAAAGCAAAATACAGTATATTTTTGCATGAGCTGATGCATTTTAACGGTTTTGAAGATGAATACGCTTTGCCTAAAACTAAGCAAGCATGGTTGTGTGCAAAAACGGGTTTTGTTGCACCTAATTTATTTATTTCTCATGGTGAGTCGCCGCCAACAGGTTGGCATAAAGCAAATAGTTGCCAAGTAGGGGGTACTGCTTATAAACCTAGTGAAAATTGGTCTATTATGCAATATCAGCAGTTAGGCCTCTCAGCGCAGTATAGACAACTTTGGTTGAAACATTTAGATATGACCAATGGTAACTTTTATCGTCACCCTGGCGCGCTTACATTTGCAAATAAGGCCATATTAAATTAACAATTATCAGTATTAATTAATTGTTTTTTTAGGCTTAATAAATTGTTAGTTCTTGTTTAAAAAACACCCATACAGAACCGCTTTTTATAGACAAAATCAGTGTTTTTCAGTATAACTATAGTCATTAATGTCGTTTAAAAACAGGCAGTAAAAGCATCACTTAGTATTAAAAAGAGATGCCCTAATAAACTTATGATAATAAAAGGCCCTACATTATGACTTTGCTCTGGATACCCTTGTTATCCTTAATTGGCAGTGTTATTTCTGCATGCACAGGTAAGTTATCCCGCAATTTAAGCACTAGTTTAACGGCTCTTGCGCCTTTGACGGCTTTGGGGATTACTCTATACCATGCACCTGCCGTTTTAGCGGGCGAAACCATTCGTTATTCTTTAGCTTGGATCCCGTCAATAGGACTCGATTTGTCTCTGCGGTTAGACGGCCTCAGTTTATTGTTTATGTTTATGATTTTAGGCATAGGCTTGCTCGTTATCCTCTACACCCGTTACTACCTAAGCGCTAATGACTCAATGGCTAAGCTATATAGTTACTTAATGCTATTTATGACTGCAATGCTTGGTATTGTTATGTCTAACAACGTCATTCAACTGTGGTTGTTTTGGGAATTAACGAGCATCAGCTCATTTTTATTAATTAGTTTTTGGTGGCATAAATCAGAAGCGCGAAAAGGCGCACGTATGGCGCTTGCTGTAACAGGCGTGGGCGGCTTAGCGTTACTTGCTGGATTGATGCTATTAGGTGATATTGTTGGTAGTTACGACCTAGATGTTATTCTAGCGAGTAAAGCAATAATTCAATCTCATGATTTATACGAAGTAGCATTGGTATTGGTGCTACTGGGTGCGTTTACTAAATCGGCACAATTTCCATTTCACTTTTGGCTTCCTCATGCAATGGCAGCGCCTACGCCAGTAAGCGCGTATTTACATTCTGCGACGATGGTAAAAGCCGGTATATTTTTGTTAGCACGTTTTCATCCTGCTTTGGCAGGCACCGATACTTGGTTCTTGCTCGTTGGGTTAACGGGTTTAGCTACGCTGTTGTTTGGCGCTTATATAGCATTATTCAAACACGACTTAAAAGGCTTGTTAGCCTATTCAACAATAAGCCATTTGGGTTTAATAACGCTATTACTCGGACTTGATACTGAGCTTGCGACTGTTGCTGCTATTTTTCACATAATTAACCATGCAACGTTTAAAGCGTCGTTATTTATGGCCGTTGGTATTATTGATCACGAAACGGGCACGCGCGATATGCGTAAATTAAATGGTATGTGGCGATACTTACCATACACTGCAACGCTTGCGATGGTCGCGGCGGCTGCAATGGCAGGAGTCCCTTTACTAAATGGCTTCTTGTCTAAAGAAATGTTTTTTGCAGAAACGCTGCATCAGCAAGTGCTTGGTTCTATGTCGTGGTTAATTCCAGTACTGGCAACTGTTGCAGGTGCATTAGCTGTTGCGTACTCAGCACGCTTTATTCATGACGTGTTTTTTAATGGTGAACCAATTGATTTACCTCGTACGCCGCATGAGCCACCGCGCTATATGCGTGTACCAATAGAAATACTCGTTGTGATTTGTTTGTTAGTGGGTATGTTCCCGCACTTTACAATTGATGGCATTTTATCTGCGGCGTCTTTAGCTGTACTTGGAAAAGAAATGCCAGTGTACGAATTGGCTATCTGGCATGGGTTTAACTTGCCTCTACTAATGAGTGCGATGGCGATTGCTGGTGGCTTATTTATTTATATTAATCGTAAATATCTATTTCAATTTCAAGCATCATTACCACCTCTAAACGCTAAAAAAACGTTTGAACGTGTGATATTAAGCGTTATTGCTTGGTGTCAGTCAAAGGTAAGCAGTATCGAAAATGGATCGCTACAGCGCTACCTTGTAATTATGCTAGCAGTAGTATTACTGTGTGCGGGTTGGCCATTATTTGAAATGCAACAACTTGCCGGTAGCATGCCACTTACGCCTGTTGATGTGCACAATGCAATTGGTGCAGGCTTATTGATTATTGGTGCTCTTGCTACCGTTATTTGGCATCGCTCTCGAATGGTGTCGCTATTAATGCTCTCAATTGTAGGATTAATGGTGTCGGTTGTATTTACACGCTTTTCTGCTCCAGATTTAGCGCTTACGCAGCTAACTGTTGAGGTTGTTACTATTATTTTACTTATGCTGGCATTGTTTTTCTTGCCTCAGCATACGCCAAAAGAATCAAGTTCATTACGCGTACTTCGAGACTTAGCAATAGCCTCTACGTTAGGTGTAGTGATAGCGAGTATTTGTTATGCATTACTTACACGTCCATTAGATTCAATCTCAGACTTCTTTATTGCTAACGCTAAAATTGGTGGCGGTGGTACTAACGTAGTTAACGTTATTTTAGTCGACTTTAGGGGCTTTGATACGCTTGGTGAAATTACCGTATTAGGCATTGCCGCATTAGGTATATTTAAAGTACTTTCTCGAATCCCATTATTTATGCCAGCGAGCGACAGCGAAGGGCGCCCATGGGCACGAGAGCGCCATCCAATATTACTGGCGAGTATTTCACAAAGTTTATTACCGCTTGCGTTATTAGTTTCTGCATATATTTTCTTACGTGGGCATAACTTACCTGGTGGTGGCTTTATTGCTGGGTTAGTAACGTCAATCGCGTTTATTTTGCAATACATGGCGCATGGTACAGCATGGATAAACGAACGCTTTGATGTTAATTATCGCAAAATTATAGCCTCAGGCATTGGTATTTCTTTGTTTACAGGTGTGGGTAGTTGGTTCTTCGATAAGCCATTTTTAACAACTTGGTTTGACTACTTTGATATTCCGTTTGTCGGTAAAACAGAGCTTGCCAGCGCGATTGCATTTGACCTAGGTGTTTACTTAACTGTTGTAGGCGCTACGTTAATGATTTTAGCAAGCTTAGGTAATATGACAGCAGATACCCAGAAAAAAGAGGTAAATATTTAATGGAATTATTGTACGCATCTTGCGTTGGAGTATTGGTCAGTTGCGGTGTATTTTTACTGCTGAGAGCTCGTACATTCCCTGTAGTACTTGGGCTTACTATGATTTCATACGCTGTTAATCTATTTTTGTTTTCAGCAGGTCGCCTTACTATTAATAAAGCGGTAGTACTTGGTACTGGCACAGAATACGCCGATCCTCTACCTCAAGCATTAGTACTAACTGCAATAGTGATTGGTTTTGCGATGACCGCATTTGTGGTTATTTTGGCAATACGTGGGCGCGCCGATTTAGGTAGTGACCATGTTGATGGTTATGTGCCTAACACCTCTGCAGATAATAAGGAGCAAAAATGATCCAACATTTAGCTTCGCTACCTATTTTATTACCTATGTTGACGGCAGTTATTTTATTGCTGCCGCCATGTGGTAAAAGCGTCAAAATTCGCCGCTTAGTTTCAATTGTAATGGCAATAGCTACTTTTGCCATTAGTGTGCTTTTACTTGTACATATTAATAATACAGGTATTAATGTTTACGCTATTGGTAGTTGGTCTGCACCATTTGGGATAGTCTTAGTCGCTGACATGTTATCTACCTTATTGGTTACGTTAACTTCACTTTTAGGTTTGGGCGCTATTTTATATGGTAGTGCTGGCGATGATGAAAAGGGCAGCTTTTATCATCCACTTGTTCATTTTTTAATATTGGGTGTAAATGGCGCGTTTTTAACTTGCGATTTATTTAACCTATTTGTATTTTTTGAAGTGTTACTGATTGCATCATATGCACTGTTAATGCATGCAGGTGATAAACAAAACACTCGTGCGGCACTGCAATATGTAATATTAAATTTAGTTGGCTCAAGCGTATTTTTAATCGGTTTGGGTATTTTGTACGGTGTACTTGGTACGCTTAATATTGCAGATATGGCGCAAAAAGTATCACAGCTTTCGGGCGATGATGTATACCTAGCAAAAGCAGGTGGTTTATTACTATTAATTGTATTTGCTTTAAAGGCCGCACTATTACCTCTGCATTTATGGCTTCCAAATACGTATTCAAGCGCTAAACCTGTGGTTGCTGCATTGTTTGCGATTATGACCAAAGTAGGCGTTTACGCCATGCTTCGTGTTTACACGGTGATATTTGGCGAACAAGCAGGAGCGCTTGAACATATGGCGCAGCCTTGGCTTTGGGGCTTAGCAATTGCCACCATTATAGTGGGTGCCATTGGCGTTATGGCAGCGCAAGACTTACGTAAACTCACCTCTAACTTAGTATTAGTATCGGTAGGTACGTTGGTTGCGCTAATTGCATTGCAAAATGTAAATGCCACTGCTGCACTTTTATATTATTTAGTGCATTCAACACTTGTTAGTGCCGCACTGTTTTTACTAGCAGACCTTGTTTCTACGCAGCGCGGTAAAGTTGGTGATAGGCTAGTAGCGGGTCGCTCTGTTAAACAACCATTTTTATTAGGTGTGTGCTTTATTGTTGCGGCTTTAACTGTAGTTGGTATGCCGCCACTATCAGGCTTTGTAGGTAAAATTTGGATACTTAAAGCCACATTAAATAGTGAGCAAGCTTTACTATTTTGGCCTGTATATTTAGTAACAAGCTTCGCGTTGTTGGTAGCGCTTTCGCGTGCTGGCACGACCTTGTTTTGGGAGCATAAAAGTAAAAATAGCGAAAACGCAGATTGTGCAAATGCACACCCGTTGCAGGTAATTGTAATTATAGGTTTACTTGCGTGTTCGCCATTGCTCGTTATTTTTGGCGGACCAATAAGTGAATACATGCTAGGTGCTGCTACTCAGTTACATGATATAAGCGGCGGTATTAATGCTGTACTTAAAGGAGGCATGTGATGAGATTACAAGCCCGTTTTCGTTGGTTACCAACGCCATTTCGTAGCTTATTTTTGTTTATGGTTTGGCTATTGTTAAATAATAGCGTGTCGGTAGGGCACTTAGTATTAGCGACTATTTTTGCAATACTTATCCCGATATTAAGTTTTTCGCTTCGCGAGCCTCAGCCACTAATTTTAAAGCCGGGCTTGGCTCTTAAGCAGTTGCTTATTGTGCTGTACGATATTGTCGTAGCAAATTTACAAGTGGCTTTACTTATACTTGGGCCATCTAAAAATTTGCGTCCGGCATTTATAAAAGTACCGATAGATTTAACTCATGATATGCCAATTACCATATTGGCCAGTAGTGTATCGCTTACACCCGGTACAGTGAGTGCAGAGGTTTACCCAATTGCTGAATCGTTACCTGAGGGTGAAGAGCCAACACAACGCTACTTATTAATACATGTGCTTGACCTTAAAGATGAAGAAGCACTTATCAAACAAATAAAACAACGCTACGAAGCTCCACTAAAGGAGATATTTCAATGTTAGACACCGTATTACTCATTGTTTTTTCGATGATTGGCTTATCATTATTGCTTAATTTATGGCGATTGATCATTGGTCCATCAGTGCCTGATCGTGTTTTAGCGCTCGATACAATGTACATTAACGTCATTGCACTGATTATTTTATATAGCATTAGTATGGATACAGGGCTTTATTTTGAAGCTGCACTGCTTATTGCCATGCTAGGTTTCATAAGTACAGTTGCAGTGTGTAAGTATTTACTACGTGGCGATATAATTGAATAAGGTGAAAACATGATCAGCGAATGGGTTGTATCAATATTATTGTTATTTGGTGGTACGTTTATTTTAATTGGCTCAATAGGCTTAGTTAAACTACCTGACTTTTTTATGCGTTTGCATGGGCCAACTAAAGCAACAACGTTGGGCATGGCAAGTATGCTAATTGCAGCTATGGTTTATTTTGCAAATTCAGGGCATGGCCTAAGTGTTAAAGAAATACTCATTACTATATTTTTACTAATTACGGCACCGATTAGTGGTTACATGCTAATAAAGTCAGCTATTCATCATAAGCTAAAAGCCAAAGAAGGCACTAAAGGCCTAGATAATGTAGAAGACGATTAACATAAAAATATATTTATAAAAGGCCGAATAAATTCATTTTATTCGGCCTTTTTAGTGACTGCTTGTACCCTTTACAAGACTAATTAATAATGTAACTATAAAACGATTATTTATATGAAAGGATATTATTATGGGTAAGGTACTACTTTTATCATTACTGATTTTTTCTAGTAGTTTGTATGCTGAACAAAATACTAAGCAGCAAAAAATAGATGAACTTATTAGTGTAATGAATTTAGATTCAATGGTTGATTCTATGTACGGCCAGGTTGAAGGCATGATGAAAGGCATGTCAGACCAAATGGGCGTTAAGCCTTCTGAACAGGCAATTTTTGATAAATACTACAGCGACATGACGACGGTATTAAAAACCGAAATGAGCTGGGCCAAAATGCAGCCGATGATGATTAGCGTGTACGACAAACATTTTAGTGAGCAAGAAATTGCCGATATGTTAGCGTTTTATAAAACAGATACAGGGCAAAAAATACTTGAAAAAATGCCTGTTGTAATGCAAGAGTCTATGCAAATGTCACAAAGCTTAATGAAAGATGCTATGCCTAAAATACAAACTTTAGCGCAGCAACTAAGCGACGAATTAGAGCAAAGCCGTAGCGAATCAAACTAGGGCTGCGCATGTTTGGTATTTATGCTGCGTTATCGCCTATTTATGGGGAGTAACCACACTACATAGGCTCTGCCTTGCCTAAAGACCAAACAGTCTGCTGTAAATTAAACCACCAATGATCAACACGCCCTTAGATTAATACGCGCCTTACTTAGGCGCTTCTCTCCTAAATTACCCCCCTCCAGATAATACACGGCCGATATCAGCTTAAGTTAATTATGTTTGTGTCACTATACCAATAACCAACAATACTTAATCAATTTGAGGGATTAAATTCGGCGTTAACTGCGTTAAACATTTTGATATACGACTGCATGGATGCAGAGGCAATTAGTGATAACAACTAAATAACGAAACCTTTGCCTTGTTATCAACACTATTTTCTTGTCTTAAATAGGTTACTTAATTAAGCGAATTGGTATTATTTTATTAGTTTTAAAATAGTCATTGACCTATGTGTTGCACCTAGGTTTATTATGAAGCTACTGAAACACGACGGAGCTAAATTATGTATGTTAAACAACTCGCCAAGTTAATGGGCGTGACTGCCGATACTGTTCGTCATTACACACGTGTTGGGTTACTTAACCCAATACGCAGTGAAGAAAATGGCTATCAAGAGTATACAAAGCAAGACCAGCAGCGTTTAAAGTTTATTATTAGCTCTCGTCAACTTGGTTTTTCACTCAAAGATATTCAACACATTATAGGCGAGTCAGAGCAGGGGAATTGTCCTTGTCCGTTAACGCGTAAACTCATTACTAAACGCCTAGAAGAAACCGAAGCACTATTTCAAGAAACATTAAAATTACGAAACAGAATGCATGCAGCTCTGGCGCAATGGGATACATCAGCCGATGGTGCAAATGCCAGTGACGTGTGTAGTTTAATAGAATCATTTGTTGATCCAATAAACGATTCTGCAAATAAGGAGCAGCGTAATGACGACTAATACAAAAGACACCGCGCAAAACTTTATTATTGAAGGTGCTAATTGCGGCAGTTGTGTGGCTAAAATTGAAAAAGCCCTTAATAGCGTGCAAGGCGCGCAAAATGTAGAAATGAACTTTGCTGAGCGTACAGTACGTGTAGAAGGTAAAGCTTGCGAAAGCACGCTTATTAAAGCAGTCGAAAACATTGGTTATTCAGCTAAGCCAATGAGTAACGAGTCTGATCAAGATGCACTTGATGAAAAAGCAAAGTCGGACGAGGCACATTACAAAAAGCTAATGCGTAATATGATATTAGCGTTAGGGGTCGGTGCACCGTTAATGATATACGGGCTTATTTTTGACATGAGTGTGACCACCGACACACAACGAATAGCATGGTTTTTAGTGGGTATAGTCACGCTTGTGGTTATGGCTATATCAGGTAAACAATTTTACAACGGTGCATGGCAGGCATTCAAAAACCATGCTGCCAATATGGATACATTAATAGCGCTTGGTACAGGTACTGCGTGGTTGTATTCAATGTTTGTGGTAATAGCACCAAACTTATTACCACAAGTCGCAAGACACGTATATTTTGAAGCATCATCGATGATCATCGGTTTAATTAGTTTAGGGCTCGCTTTTGAAGTAAAAGCACGTGGGCGCACCTCACAAGCAATTAAACGCTTAATTGGCCTGCAACCAAAAACTGCACGCGTAATTCGCGATGGGCAAGAGCAAGACATCGACATTAGTGATGTGGTAAAAAATGATGAAGTACGCGTACGCCCGGGTGAAAAAATCCCTGTGGATGGCGATGTTATTGAAGGCAGCAGTACGGTTGATGAGTCAATGCTTACTGGTGAGCCAATGGCTGTAAGCAAAAAAACGGGCGACAAAGTCGTTGCCGGAAGTATTAATAAAAGTGGCACTTTATTATTTAAAGCCACGCACATTGGTAGCGAAACCACACTGGCTAATATTATCAATATGGTAAAACGTGCACAAAACTCTAAGCCATCAATAGGGCGCTTAGCTGATGTTATATCAGGAATATTTGTACCAACAGTCATGATTATTGCAGTACTTGCGGGTCTTGCATGGTTAAACTTTGGACCTGAGCCATCAATTGCTTATGCCGTTGTTGCAATAACCACTGTACTTATTATTGCGTGTCCTTGTGCGCTAGGACTCGCAACCCCTATGTCGGTTATGGTGGGTATTGGTAAAGCTGCAGAGTCAGGAATATTAATTCGAAATGGTGAGTCGCTGCAAACAACATCTAAAATCACCACCATTATTTTAGATAAAACAGGCACTATTACTCAAGGTACACCGCAAGTTACCGATGTAGTTACGTTTAATAACAGTGATGAAAATACAGTAATGCAACGTGTTGCAAGCCTTGAAAGTAGCTCAGAGCATCCACTGGCAGAAGCAATTACGGCACACGCTAAAAAGCAGGGCTTAGCTTTAAGTAAAGTAGCCGACTTTAACGCAATTACAGGTAAAGGTGTAACTGGCAGTGTTGACGGGCAAACATTGTTGTTTGGTAATAAAGCGCTAATGGATAAATACGATGTAGCCGTTGATGATGCAACCGAGCAAGCTCAAACACTTGCCGGTGATGCTAAAACGCCCATGTATTTTGCAAGTAATAATAAGCTCCACGCTATTATTGCAGTAGCAGATCCTATTAAAGAGGATTCAGTTGAAGCTATTAAACGCCTGCAAGATAAAGGTATCCACCTAGTTATGCTAACTGGTGACAACAAAGCCACTGCACAAGCCGTTGCTAAGCAAGTTGGTATTGATGACTTTATTGCAGAAGTAATGCCCGATGACAAAGTAAACGAAGTAACAAAGCGCCAAGCAAACGGTGAAATAGTGGGTATGACAGGTGACGGTATTAACGATGCCCCCGCACTTGCGCAAGCCGATGTAGGGTTTGCAATTGGCACAGGTACCGATGTTGCAATAGAAAGTGCAGACATTACCTTAATGCGTGGTTCGTTACATGGTCTTGCTGATGCAATTGCAGTGAGTAATGCAACTATTTCAAATATTAAACAGAACCTATTTGGTGCCTTTATTTATAACGTGGCGGGTATTCCGATTGCAGCCGGCGTGTTGTATCCATTTTTTGGAATACTACTTAACCCTGTTGTTGCAGGTGCAGCTATGGCACTTTCATCGCTTACAGTGGTAAGTAACGCTAATCGCTTACGTTTTTTCAAACCAAATAAATCGTAATTTAAGCTAAGGAGTACATTATGTTGATGATTAATATAGGTGGTGCACTGTTAATAGCCGCAATTATTTATTGGTTTTGGCTATACAAACCAGAGCAAACACAAAGTGATGACAACAAAGTAACGATAGTCGTTGATAACGGTGTTTATAAGCCAGGACACATTAAAGTGGCAGCCAACAAAGAGGTTGTACTTACCTTTGATAGAAAAGATGGCGCGCCGTGCGCCGAAACTGTGGTATTTCCACAGCTTGATATAAGTAAAACGCTGGCAATGGGTGATGACAATACAGTTAAACTACCTGCGCTTGAAGCCGGTGAGTATGACTTTCATTGCCAAATGCAAATGTACAAAGGCAAGCTAGTTGCGCAGTAGTCTGAACTAAGTAGGTGTTGGGGTCGTATAGTTGCCTCATATAAGTTATGAGTAGGAGTGGTTACATTAAATGAATAAATTAAACCCTAAAAAATTATTGAATAGTAAATGGACCGCAACACCTTCTATAAATAAAGAAAAACACTTCATTATTGTTGAGGTGGAATTTGATGAAGATGGCAATGTAATTGAATGTATTACCGAGGCTGTTATGTCAAAAAATCAATACCCAATTAGTTGGCGAGATTTAAAAGATAACCAAAAGTGGCTACAAGGGTGGAAGTAGTTTAAATCTACATAATTTATCTCACTCCAATAGCGGCACATTTGCAGATAGCTGGAACACGATATAGGTTTGCTTAACTCAAGCGAACCTATATTTTACGGCGCATTAAGTTATGAACTCAATGCTATAACTTAGCTCATATATCACATTCTTTCTGAGTAATTCGCCATTTGGCAACAAAACAGTTAATTTCAAAGTATCCTTCCAAAATTTTTATAACAAATCTCAAAAACAATGTAACTTACTGATTATAAGTAAATTAATTTTTTAATAGCCGCGAATAAATCCTATGTTACTTCCATGTTCATATTCAGTTTATTTTGAAGACTAACCCGAACGCCCCCGTTATTGGCTTTTTAGCTAAAGTGTGTCTTTTTAATTAAACTTAACCAATTGATTTATAGTGGTTTATTATTTTTAGTTAAATGGCTGTTGCTAAATAGCAACAATAACACCTCCCCAAATTAAGTATCTTTTGCTTTATATCGTTTAACTCATTGTTTTTAAGTAATAAATAAAAAGTGGCACCGAAGTTGTAATACCTAGAGTGTATTAAGCAAAACGTGATGAAAGCCAAAGGCCTTAATCGCAACAACCCAATGAAGGAATACTATTATGAAAACATTTCAATCAACATTAGTACTAATGGCGCTAGCTTCTTCATCAGCGGCTTTTGCAGCAACAGATTTTGATACGCTAGACGTAGATGGTAATGGCGCAATCAGCCAAGCCGAAGCTTCAGTAGATGCTGAGCTTTTAAGCAAATTTGAAGAACTCGATACAAACCAAGATGGTGAGCTATCCGAAGATGAGTTTTCTAAGGCCTAAAATTAAAGCCTTAAGCAGTTAATGCTCTGTAATGTTATCTAAATTCTGAGTTGCCAAAGACAACCTAAGTAGGCAAGGGAGCCTACTAAAAAGAATAACCAGGAAGTGACTAGAGAGCACTATAGAGCAAATTTATTTAGGACACCGCATACTTTTGAAGGATTAAATTATGAAAAAGCTACAATCAACATTTGTACTTATGGCTATTGTTTCTTCGTCAGTAGTATTTGCAAACACAGACTTTGAAACACTCGACGCAGACGACAACGCTTCAATTAGCCAAACTGAAGAATCGGCGCAAGTGATAGAGCAATTTGACGAGCTGAATGTTCAAAGCAGCGGTGGTCCGACAGAAAATGATTTTTTTGAATATTAATTTATAAACACTTTACTCCTAAAGGATCTTTGAAAAGGACTTCTTACCCCTAATCAGGCTCATAGCCTAAGGAAACGATTATGAAAACAACTCTAGCTTTTGTAGCCCTAGCTTCTTCTTCAGCGGCGTTTGCTGCGGTAGATTTTGATTCTTTTGATGCTGATGGCGACGGCGTAATTAGTAAAACAGAAGCCCAAGTTAACTCTCAACTAGTACAGCTTTTTGATCAATTAGATGCAGATGGAAATGGCGAGTTATCTAAAGAAGAGTTTTCGAAGGTTCAGTAACAGGCTTTATATTTAAGTTAGTCGTAAAGCCTTACCAGTCATACTCACAAAGCAGCTAAGTAATTAATACTTAGCTGCTTTTTTGTGCATTTAATTTAATATATTACTATTTAGTCACCAAAGTAGTGCAAAAGTTGAGTTTGAATAGTATCAAGTTGCTGATTATTAAGTTATTTTATTGTTGGTTTTAAACTTGCAAATCTATTTATAACTTAGGTCAATGAGTATTTAAAATGGCGCGAATGAGTTATATCAGTAGTGTTGAGCGCTACCACGAATATGAGCATGTAATACACAGCTTACTTGAATCTATTTTGATGAGTATTGAGGATGGGTTAACTAAAGAGCGTGATACCCGCTACCTGATTAAGCAGTACCCATTTTTAGAATTACAATATTGTTTAAATGCAGAAGGTTTGCAGCAGGGTAATAATGTCTGCTTTAAACGGGCATATAGCAAAAAACTAGGTGAAAGTGGTAATCAACAAGATTTAAGCGAGCGACCCTATTTTTTGAACGCTAAAACAAGTGATAGAGTGTGCTTTACTGATCCCTACATTTCTATAGCGACTAACCATTTATGTATATCGGCGATTAAAGAACTAAAAAAACCAATTAATAATCAACATTACTTGGTCGTTGATGTGAGCTTAACGCAGCTTATTGAGTTTGTAATGGGTGATACTGCGCGCGCTAATATGTCGCCTTACTTCAAAGCGGGTTACGGTATTATTGTTGCATGCTTATTTTGCTTAGTATTATTTTTACTGAATATCGTTTTTAATGATATATACGCGCTATTAACCCATGTAGATACCTCATCAGACCCACTTGAACCCTTTAGTATCATTATTTACATCACCCTAGCATTAGCAGTATTCGATTTAGGTAAAACAATACTCGAAGAAGAAATCCTTATGCATAAGGATATTTTTAGGCACTCATCTACGCGGCGCACTATTACACGGTTTATATCTACCGTGTTGATTGCTATATCAATTGAGGCGCTGTTAACTATGTTTAAAGCGGCGCTGGGGCAATCGGAATATTTAATGCCTGCAATAGCGATGATGCTTGCAGTAGTGGGGCTTTTAATTGCACTGGCTATCTATGTTTACTTAGGGGCAAAAGCCGAAACGCTATTAATGCGGGCTCGTTTAAAACAAAAATCCTCCAAGTAGGAGGATTTTTATATTACATAACTATCAATAGTTATTTATTGTTTATCTTGCGCGCGTTTGGCTTTAAAGTCAGACTCGCTCGTCCACTTTGGCCAATCGCCATTGTTTGCAAGTTGAGTGGCTATATCAACAATAAGATCTATATCTTGCTTAACGCCACCTAACGACCAATCAGCTGAGTAGTCGTCTGCTTCTTTATGGTATTTATGCGCAATGTACTCAGGATCGGTATCGCCCAGGCTCATAAATAATAGACTAGGCACACCTTGCTTAGAAAGTGAGAAATGATCAGATCTAAAAAATAAGCCATTTTGCGGGCGAGGATCCATTTTAACAACACGGCCTTGTGATTTTGCAGCCTTTGCTAAATAGTTTTCCATTGTCGATAAATCTTTACCGTATTGTAAAATGTAGTCAGTGCCATCAAGCACGTTCATGCCATCAATATTTAATAGACCGACCATTTTTTTTGTAGGTACAACCGCACCCGATGCAAATTCTTCAGAACCAATTAACCCCGTTTCTTCTGCTGTAAAGTTAGCAAAAATAATTGAGCGTTTAAATGGTTTTTGCTTATTCATTTTGCTCATGATGCGTGCTATTTCAAGCGTGGCTGCAGTGCCTGAAGCGTTATCTACTGCGCCGTTATAAATCTTAGGGCCAGTATCAGTTTGTTTAGTACCAAAGTGGTCCCAGTGAGCGCTAATAACAACGTATTCGTCAGGTGATTCGCTACCTGTAATTTGTGCAACTACGTTATGCGATTTTGCATGAGATACTTCGTTTTTAAAGGCAAGGTTTGCTTTTAAGTTAAGTGGCGTCGCTTTAAAGTCATCATTTAATGCTGCTTGTTTTAAATCTTGATAGTTAAGCTTTGCGGCGTTAAACATTTTCTCAGTCGCATCAAGTGTTAGCCAGCCCATAACCGGTAATTTAGACGCGTTTAAATTGTTATCCATTAACGTGTATTTAGTGCCGGTGTTTGAACTTTCAACTACGCCCCAAGGGTATGCCGCAGGTGCTGTTTCATGAACAATAAATACAGCCTTTGCACCTTGGCGAGCGGCTTCTTCATATTTATAAGTCCAGCGACCGTAGTAGGTCATTGCATTGCCAGTAAAAAGGGCATCGTTTTGAGTAGCAAAGCCTGGATCGTTAACTAGCACAACCACTGTTTTACCAGTTACATCAATATTTTTATAGTCATTCCAGCTATATTCTGGCGCATTAATACCGTAGCCCGCAAATACAACGTCAGAGCTTCTTACATCAATTAATGGCTGAAGTTGCTCGGTACGTGCCGTAAAGTCTTTGCCTGATTCAAAGCTCAAATCACCTACCTTTAACTGCATGTCCTGATTAGCTGTCACCATTGCCATTTTTACAGGCTGTAAGTATTTACCTTTATAAGCACCGGTTAAACCCAGCGCTTTATATTGCTCGCTTAAGTAGCCTACTGTTTTCACTTCGCCATGAGTAAGCGGGCCTCGGCCTTGAAAGTCATCAGAGGCTAGCGTTTTAATATGCTGTTTAATATTGCTAAGGCTTACACCGGCTGTATTTTCTAATGGGGTTTGTTGGCTTGCAGGCTCTGAGCAGCCAAAGAGTGCAACTAGCAGGCTTAGGCTAGCGCTTTTTAAAAGAGTAGATGCCATAGTCTTCATATTGTTATTTAATTAGGCTTTCAATATAAAGGAAGCACCGCAGCGATGTCGAATTTTTATAGAGAACTTTTCATTCAATTGCAGATTGATTTGATAAGGTGTATAAATAACGAACAACCTAAGGGAGCACATAATGAGCCAATGTAAAAAAAGTGGGTATTTATTTATAGCTAGTGGCATTGCATTTTTTGCTGCTGCAATATTAGCTGAGCAGGAGACATTTTTTGTGCTGTCTGCTTCTTTTATAATATTGGGCACTATAAGTATAAAAAAAGCGGCTTAATAACCGCTTAGTTTTTTTAGCTAAATATAAAGCTTAAATACAATACTTGGCACTAAAAGCAAAAAACCAGCATTAGCTGGTTTTTTAGTATAAGTTGCAGTTAGCTTTATGCGTCTGCAAGCTTTACGCGGATCTTACTTTTATCAACAGTAGATTGGTTAAGTGCTTTAATGGCGCTTTTACTTTCTATGTCGTTTGGCATTTCTAAAAAGGCAAAGCCTTTAGATTGGCCAGTTTCTTTATCAAGTACCAAGTTGCAGGTAGTCACTTTACCGTGCTCTGCAAATAAAGTACGAAGCTCATGCTCAGTGGTAGCACGAGACAAGTTACGAACTAATAGTTTCATAATGAACCTAAATAATTATGTCAGTATTAATTATCTCAAGTAACTCAGCTTTAACCTAATTTTATTTTAAAACATATATAAATAAACGTTCTATAGGAATAATTGTTTGTATCACACTGAAAAAACATAGCTTTTATAATTTCAAATGGATTGTCATCAAATTGGTCATGTTAATTGGTAATTGAGTTGTGGTTATTTGCATAGTTAATTGGTAAGTTTATGTTTTATTAACTTACTATTAACTATAAAGCTAACAATGCCTAAATATAATCTTAAACTGTGTAATGTAATTACAACCGCACTTCTATCTTATTTAGTTGTTGGTTGTGGCAGCTCTGGCTCTGATTCTACGGTGCAAAATAATGAAGCGATTACTTTACAAACTCCTGCAATAATTGGTGGTAATAGCCGAGGCGAAGTTATTAGTGATAGTAATGATGCAATAACAGGCTCATTAACTATTACTGATCAACAACCCGGCGAGTCTGCTTTTATAGCACAAGAAAATAGCGCTACAAGCTATGGTTTTTTTAGCTTAAATGCTGGTGGAGATTGGTCATACACACTTGATGATTTAAATACTTTAATAACATCTCTTAATGAGGGTGAAACACTGCAAGACACAATAACAGTAAACTCTGTAGATGGTACTAGCGCACAAATTATCATAACAATTGTAGGTGCACCAATAGCTCAACCTGATGGCTTTGAGAACATTTCGAACGTGTTATTACAATCAGATGGTGTAGATTCGGGTCTTGACGCATATACACTTATTGAAAATGCATTCGGCGAAGGGTCAATTGAATCTCCAGACTTATACGCTGGCAATCATGAAAGTGTTGTCCATATTATCGAAGATACCGATACGATAATTGGTAACCATTTTGTATTTTTAGCCCACCGAGATGATGACCAAGATAAAGACAAAGGTGCAAGTGACAGACAACGCAACGAAATAAAAACCTACGATAAATCACCACAAGAAACACTGGCGTTTGAGGGTGAGACATTTCAATACAGCTGGAAATTTAAAGTAAGCAGCGAGCTTGAGCTTACGAGTAAGTTTAGCCATTTTTTTCAAATAAAAGCCCGTAACGAGAGTAACGACAACACCAATGGTAATGACGATCAGCCTATTATCACTCTCTCAGGTGCGCAAAAAAATAGTACAGGTAATCAACTACAGGTTCGATATAGCGCAGGGTTTGATGAAAACGGTAACGGCACGGGTCTTGATAAAAACTTAATTGAAACCGACTGGTCTTTAATTACAGATGAATGGGTCGAGGTATTTGTACAAGCTACATTTAGTGAAAGTGGTAAGCTTGATATGACATTAACGCGCTTAAGCGACAACGCAGAGATATTTAATATAAGCGAGCAAAACATAGATATGTGGCGCGGCTTTAATGATGATGATTTTGCTCGTCCTAAGTGGGGAATATACCGCTCAATTGTTGAAACCGACAGCCTTCAAGTTGATGAAGAACGTGTTAGGTTTGCTGATTTTTCTATCACAAGAGGTAAGTTAGCGCAGTAAGCTATTTTATCAATTAGCATGAAAAAGCCGTTAATAATTATGCATTATTAACGGCTTTTTTTATTCTTTGATAAAAGTGGTTATTTTACTTCTTTGCCCGCTGCTTGTTGATCAGCATGGTAGCTTGAGCGTACAAACGGACCTGAAGCCGCGTGAGTAAAGCCAATTTCGTCTGCATACGCTTTTAAGCCGTCAAACTCTACTGGTGGCACGTAGCGTTTAACCGGTAAGTGATGCTTAGAAGGTTGTAGATATTGGCCTACAGTTAGCATGTCAACGTTGTGTGCACGTAAATCGCGAAGTACTTCTTCAATTTCGCTAATTTCTTCACCTAAACCTACCATTAAGCCTGATTTAGTTTTAACTTCTGGGTGAGCTTCTTTAAAGCGACGAAGTAATTCTAATGACCATTTGTAGTCAGCACCTGGGCGAGCTAGTTTGTACAAACGTGGCGCAGTTTCAAGATTGTGGTTAAACACATCTGGTGGCGTCTCGATTAATATTTCTAATGCGCGGTCCATACGACCACGAAAATCAGGTACTAAAATTTCGATAGTGATAGTTGGGTTATGTTTACGAATCTCGCGAATACAATCGGCAAAATGCTGAGCACCGCCATCTCGTAAATCATCACGGTCAACTGAAGTGATTACAACGTAGCTTAGCTTCATATCTTTTATAGTAAGTGCTAGCTTTTCAGGTTCAGTGGCATCAGGTTTTAATGGGCGACCATGGGCAACATCACAAAATGGGCAACGACGAGTACAAATAGCACCTAAAATCATAAAGGTAGCTGTACCGTGGTTAAAGCATTCAGATAGGTTAGGGCACGAAGCCTCTTCACATACCGAGTGTAAGCCATGCTTACGTAGCGCTTTTTTAATGCCGTCAATGCGATCGGTTGATTTAGGTAAGCGAATTTTTAACCATTCTGGCTTACGCAACATTTCAGTTTTTTCTGTAGGTAAAACTTTTACTGGGATCAACGCCATTTTTTCTGCGTCGCGTAGTTTTACACCTGGTTCCATTTTGACTGGTTTATTCATTCGTTTTCAAACCCTTCAGTATGCTTAACCTGTGTTGCATTAAGCTTCTTGATCATGTGTTTCACCAATCCTTCACCTGCACTTTCTAGGTTTTGAGGACCATCTAATTCTTTAGTTTGCACCATATTCATGCCCGCATAACCACATGGGTTAATGCGTAAAAATGGACTTAGGTCCATGTTAACATTTAATGCTAAGCCATGAAACGAGCAACCACGACGAACTCGTAATCCAAGGGATGCAATTTTGCTGTCGTTAACGTAAACACCGGGTGCATCAGCTTTAGCATAAGCTTCAATACCATACTCGGCGAGTGATTCAATAATGCACTCTTCAAGCCATGTAACCAATTCACGTACACCAATCTTTAAACGACGTAGATTAAATAATACATACATCATTTGCTGGCCAGGGCCGTGATAAGTTACTTGTCCACCACGGTCAACTTTAATCACCTCAATGTCGCCAGGAGCTAGTAAGTGTTCGTCCTTACCAGCCTGACCTTGGGTGAATACACTCTCGTGCTCTACAAGCCAAATTTCATCTGGCGTATTTTCATCACGGGTGTCGGTAAAGTCCTGCATTTTTTGCCAAATTGGCATATAACGCTGACGACCCAGTTGGCGTACGATCAAAGTGTTTTCGTTCACAACAAATCTCAACTATGGCTTAAAGCATGTGGCGTACGTCATCAATATTGCTGATCACGTTGTAAATTTCTTCAATGTGTTTGCCACTGGTAACCGTTGCTACAAGGCTTACTGACTCGTAATTACCTTTGCTGCTTGGTTTTACTTTAGGGGCGTAATCGCCAGGTGCTATTGGTTGTAACTTAGCTAAAATTTGATCAGTTAAGTTTACATTAGCTAAACCCATTATTCTGAATGTAAATGGGCAAGGGTACTCTAGGTACTCATCAAATTTAGTATCTTTAACAGGTTGAACCACGACGGTGACTCCTCATACAAAAGTGTGGACTCTATGCAAGCTCGAAGCTTAATACAGATAGGCAATTAGCAGTCTTGCTTATATGGGGCGCATTCTAACATTTTTCAAGTAAAAAAAAACGCCTCACAGTGGAGACGTTTAAATTAGTTACCCTAGTTAATAGGGGAGCTATAAATTACTGCATGATCTGTAAACGTAAGTAATCATAAATTTTGCTAAAGAAGCTGCCTTCTTCCACTTCTTCAAGTGTTACCAGTGGGTATTGAGCAATATCTTCGCCCTCTAGTTGTAAGAATAACGTACCTACTTTAGTACCTTTAGCAAGTGGTGCTTCAAGCGTATTATCTAGCTCAAAGTTAGCTTTAAGGTTTTTATGCTGACCACGTGGGATAGTAATCGGTGTATCTTCTAAAATACCTAAAGATACATTTTCTTTGTTACCCATCCAAATACGTTGTTCTGCAAAGCTATCGCCTGCTTTGTACGGAGTAATTGTTTCATAAAAACGAAAACCATAGTTAAGTAGTTTTTTACTTTCTACTTTACGAGCTCGTTCGCTGGTAGTACCCATAACAACAGCAATTAAACGCATATCGTTTTTAGTTGCTGAGGTAACTAGGCTGTAGCCAGCTTCTGATGTATGACCAGTTTTAATACCGTCAACATCTAAGCTTTCGTCCCACAATAATGAGTTACGGTTATATTGCTTAATGCCGTTATAAGTAAACGATTTTTGCTTATAAAGTGCATATTCATCTGGCACATCACGAATAAGTGCAGCACCAAGTGTCGCCATATCGCGAGGCGTTGTGAAGTGCTCGTCAGTATCAAGGCCGTGGCTGTTGATAAAGTGGCTGTTGCTCATACCTAATTTAGCAGCATGGGCATTCATTAAATCAGCAAATGCGCTTTCGCTTCCAGCAATATGCTCAGCCATTGCAACACATGCATCATTACCTGATTGGATAATAATACCGTGGTTAAGCTGATCAACACTAATTTGCTTACCTACTTCAATAAACATCTTTGAAGATTCTGGGAAGTTTTTAGCCCATGCTTTTTCGCTTACCGTTACCATATCGGTAGTGGCAATATTACCTGCTTTAATTTCAGTACCAATTACATAACTGGTCATCATTTTAGTTAAACTTGCAGGTGCTAGCTGTGTATCGGCTTCACCTTCAGCAATAACTTTACCTGTTGTAAAGTCGACCAAAAAATAACCTTTTGCATTAACTTGAGGTGGTGCCGGAATAATTTGGGCGCTGGCTGAAAATACGGCGGCTGTACAAACTAGGCCGCATACACCTTTGAGGATTTTATGTTTAATAGATTTCATCATACTCATTAATGGTTAAAGTTAAAGATTCGCGTTACGCCATTTTATACCCAAACCACCCCAAGATGCGAGCATCCTGGGGTAGTTTGGGTATTAGTCTTACTGAGTGTAAAGCAAGAACGCGTTTTGAAATTGATTTTGTTTTAATTTTTTTAATACTTCGTCTGCATGAGGGGTGTCTTTTATTGGCCCTAAATGCAGTCTGTAAATGTCGTCTTTTTGAACGATATTTGTTGGTAATTTGTATTGCTCTCGCAATGTGCTGGCAAGCGCTTCAATATTAGCAAGTGTACTACCTGCAGCTACCTGAATATAGGTTTGACGCGCAGTTGCGCCCGCAAGCGTAACTGCCTCTAGCTTAACCTTTGCTGTACCATGGGTGTAATAGCCAAGCTTATAAGCGGCTGCGTACGAAAGGTCAATTATTCTATCGTCATGAAACGGGCCCCGGTCGTTTACGCGCACAATTACCGATTTACCATTTGCTGTATTGGTTACTTTAACAAAGCTAGGTAGCGGCAGCGTTTTATGCGCAGCGGTCATGGCAAACATATCGTACGTTTCACCATTTGAGGTGTGATAACCATGAAATTTACGACCATACCAAGAGGCAACACCTTCCTCGCTAAAGCCAGTCTCATCAAGCATGGGCGAATAACTTTTACCAAGCACTGTATACGGACGGCTGGCGCTGGCACTTTTAGTTACTTCGGTAACTATAGCGTCTTGCATCTCAAGTGTAGTTGGGGCTCTTAATGGCGCTGCATCATGACGCATGCTATAACGGCTACTTGAGCCGCTACTACATGCACTTAAAAGCAAAATTAATAACGTGGTAAATATAAGCTGATTAGTGTGTCGCATTATTTTAAAAGCATCCTTTTATCTGTTGCGATTGACATAATAATGCCAAATCCTGCCATTAACGTCACCATCGATGTACCACCATAACTAATCAGTGGTAAAGGTACGCCTACAACAGGTAATAAACCCGATACCATGCCTATGTTTACAAATACGTACACAAAAAAGGTGAGGGTGAGTGCGCCTGCGAGCAATTTACCAAATGCATCTTGTGCATTAACAGCAATGTATAAACCACGGCCAATAATAAATAAATAGAGACTAAGTAAAACACATACGCCAAATAAACCAAATTCTTCGCTTAAAACCGAAAATATAAAGTCGGTGTGGCGCTCTGGCAAAAATTCTAATTGCGATTGCGTACCAAGCAGCCAGCCTTTACCTTCTATACCGCCTGAGCCAATAGCAATTTTAGATTGAATAATATGATAACCCGAACCGAGCGGATCGCTCTCAGGGTCTAAAAAGGTGAGTACACGCTGCTTTTGATAATCGTGCATACCGTAGTGCCAAAATGGCCATGCGGCAAGCGCTACAATAGAGCTTAAAAAGCCGATTAAACGCCAACTTAATCCAGACAAAAACAAAACAAATATACCTGAACTTGCAATAAGTATAGCGGTACCTAAATCGGGTTGTTCTTTAATTAATAATGTAGGGAGCATTACAATCATAAAGCCAATAATTAAGTGCATTGGCCGAGGAGGTAAGTGGTTACGCCCTATATACCAAGCTACCATCATCGGGACTGCCAACTTCATTAATTCTGCAGGTTGAAACCGTGTCACCCCTAAATCGAGCCATCGCTGTGCGCCTTTTGAGCTTACGCCAAATAAAAGTACACCCACTAGCATTAATAAACCAACGCAATAAAGTGGGATCACTAAACGCTTTAATGTGGCAGGCGAAAATTGGGCCAAAACAACCATAGCAACAACCGCACCGCCCATACGAGTCATGTGCCTAATCATCATTGAAGAGTCTTGGCCGCTTGCGCTGTAAACAACCATTATGCTACCAGCCATCATTATGAGTAATGCAATAAGCAGTGGTAGGTCTAGATGCATACGCATCCAAATAGAGCGTTTATCGTGCAAAGCGGTCATGGTGTATCGTTCCTTGCAAGATTAACTGGATTGGCTGCAAAGTAGTAATCCATAAGTTGGCGAGCAATTTGAATACCACCGTGGTTGTTTTCTAATACAACAGAAACCACAATTTTAGGATCGTTGTAAGGTGCAAACCCTACGTAAATTGTGTTGTCACGCTGGCGCTCTTTAAGCGATTCTGCATCGTAGCGTTCACCTTGGGCAATACTAACTACCTGTGCAGTACCCGTTTTACCAGCCGAGTCGTAGTTAGTGCCTTTAAATGCTTTGTGCGCTGTGCCTGATATTTTTTGAACTGTATTATGCATTGCATCTAACGATACTTGCCAATGGCGTGGATCTTTTAAAATAACAGGGGGTTTTTCTTCGTTGTTAATTTGCGTTATGTCGCTATCTTTTTTTATTACTTGCACCAAATGAGGTGGATGATTAATACCACGATTAACTAATATGTTAGTCGCATTTGCAATTTGAATTGGTGTAGCAGTCCAGTAACCTTGACCAATACCTACCGAAATAGTATCACCACGCCACCAAGACTCTTTAAAGCGTCCTTCTTTCCATTCTTTTGAAGGTAGAATAGCAGTAGTTTCTTCATGAATATCAATACCTGACAAATCGCCGTAGCCAAAACGGGCCATAAAATCACTGATTTTAGTAATGCCTAATCGATAAGCCGCATCGTAAAAATAGGTATCGCACGACTCTTCAATCGCCTTGTATACATCCACATGACCATGGCCCCAACGTTTCCAATCTCGCCATTTGTGTTCAACATTTGGAATTTGAAAAAAACCAGGATCCCACATTGATGTTGATTCATTTACTATATTTTCTTCAAGCGCTAATACAGCCATTAAGGGCTTTACCGTAGAGGCAGGCGCATAACGACCTTGCGTAGTGCGGTTTATTAGCGGACGGTCTTGGTTAAGTAACGCTTTATAATTTTTGCTGCTAATGCCGTGTACAAATAAATTTGGGTCATAACTTGGGTTTGAATAAAGTGCCAGCACGCCACCATCTTTTGCATCCATAACTACAACAGCGCCACGCATATCTTTAAGCCCATGCTGTGCAATTTGTTGCAAGCCAATGTCTAAGGTAAGTACTAAATCGCTACCAGGTTGTGGCTGGGTCATGCTTAGAGTGCGAATTACACGGCCACGGTTATTAACTTCTACCCGTTGTGAGCCCACTTTACCGTGCAATGTCTCTTCATAGTATTTTTCTAATCCGAGCTTGCCAATATCATATGTAGCACGGTAATTGGTTGCACGATCTTCTTGTTCTAATTGGTTTAGCTCTTTTCTATTAAGCTTGGCAACATATCCAAGCGCATGCGTTAGCGTGTCGCCAAATGGGTAGTAGCGAGCCAGACGTGCCTCAATACTAAAACCAGGAAATTTATGCTGATTAACCGAAAATTTCGCCACTTCTGTTTCGTCTAAGCGGGCTTTTAGTACTTGCGATTTAAAACGACGGGTGTGTTTTATATCTTTTAAAAAGTCTTGTTTGTCTTGCTCTGTAATCGCAATTATTTTACTTATTTTATCAAGCGATTCGTCAAGGTCGTCTACTTCTTCGGGGATGACTTCAAGGTTGTAAACAGGTTTGTTTTCAGCAAGTAGCACACCGTTACGGTCGTAAATTAAACCACGGTTGGGTGCAATAGGAATAACTTTAATGCGGTTATCGTTGGAGCGGGTTTGGTAGTCTTGGTGATCTTCTACCTGAATAGTATAAAGATTAGAAAGTAGTACAGCGACTAATCCTAATACAAAAACAAAACCCACGAATGCTCGCCTAGCAAATAAGTTTGCTTCTGCGGAGTGGTCACGAATAGTGGGTCTATGTTTTAGCATGGCAAGGGGTTACTCGCGATGATAAGGATGGTTGTTATTTAAGCTCCAGCCTCGGTAAAGGCTCTCTGCAACAATTATACGCACCAAAGGGTGCGGCAATGTTAAATTAGATAACGACCATTTTTGCTCAGAAGCTGCAATGCACTCTGGAGCAAGTCCTTCAGGTCCGCCAATAAGTAAACTTACATCGCGGCCATCGAGTTGCCATTTTTCCATATTTTTAGCAAGTTGGTGAGTATCCAGCGCTTTCCCTGTTACCTCTAACGTTACAATACGATTGCCTTTTGGAATAGCCGCTAATGTTTTTTCACCTTCAATGTGTAAAATACGTTTTATATCTGCATTTTTACCACGTTTTCCGGCTTGAATTTCAATTAACTCTAGGGCCATATCTTTAGGGAAACGTCGCTGATATTCTGCAAATCCCGTTTCTACCCATGCTGGCATTTTAGTACCAACAGCAATCATTTGTATTTTCACGTATTACTTCCAAGCATTGTCTAAAATGAGTGAGCGTTTAGCCCCACAGTTTTTCTAGATCGTAATAGCTACGTGCTTCGTTTTGCATCACGTGTACAACCACATCACCTAAATCAACCAGTGCCCATTCGCCGTCGCCTTCACCTTCATAACCTAGTGGCTCTGAATCTGCATGACGCGCTTCTTTTGCTAAGTGATCGGCAATTGACTGTACGTGGCGTTTAGAAGTACCAGAACAAATTACCATGTAATCTGTGATATCTGATGTTCCAGTAACGTCAATATGAACGATGTCACGCGCTTTCATATCGTCAATTTTGTCCATAGCAAAGGCGAGTAGTTGTTTTGAATCCAAGGTTTTGTCTCAATTTAAAAATTTAATGGCGCGCATTTTAACACGCTAGGAGTTTTTAAGCATCAATTTGATAGAGCTGATGCACTTCTATGTAATGACTCACTGCATCGGGCAATAGTTCATTCTTTTTATTACTTTTTTTCAGTTGTTCGCGAATGGTGCTTGAGGCCGCATCGAGCATTTCGCCCGGTAAAAAATAAAGTTTACCTGCAAGTGAGTGTTTAAGTGCCGCTACTTCGCCGGCATTTGCGCGTTGCATATAGCTTTTGAGCTCACCTTTTACAGTGCAATGTTGAGCAGGGCGCTGGTACACCACAATATGGCAAAGCTGCGTTATTGCCTTCCACTCAAACCACTTATCGAGATTGTTAAACGAGTCCATACCAATTAAAAATAAAATAGGTGTAGTGGGGTGCTCTTTACGAAGTTCTTGCAAACTAAGTAGCGAATACGATGGACCAGCTCGGTTAAGCTCTCTTAAATCGAGTTCAAAATGAGGATAAGGTGCAATGGCTGCGTTTAGCATATTAATACGGTGCTGAGTACTAATTCCCGGCGCTGCTTTATGTGCAGGTAATGCACAGGGCATAAAATAAAGCGTATTTAAATTAAACGCATTTACGCATTGCTGCGCCATATTTAGATGGCCTAAATGGACTGGGTCGAAAGTGCCACCAAAAATTGCGATCATTTTACACCCATTAGCTATTTATTAATTAACCGCGTGGCACGGCATAGGAATGTTGAGCGGCTGGCAAAATTTAATACAAATATGAGCAAGCGCTTGGTAAGGTGCAATTAAATTACCTTGCTTGTAACTGGCATCAAACAACGCAACATCACTGTTTATTTGTTCTAGTGTATGCATGTTTAAACGGTTAATAGCATTTTGAACTGGACCTTGTTGGTTTTTCCAAATTGCTTTTTGTTTAAATAAATTAGCGATAGGTTCGCCATTCAGTAAACCAAGTTGCACACTTATAAGTGTATTAAGCTCTTTGGTTATAGCCCACAAAATACTCACCACTTCGGTGTTATCGCTGGCAAGTTTGTTTAATACTTTTATAGCTTGTTTGGCGTGACCATTTAATAGCGCATCGCTTAAATCAAAAATATCAAACTTGGCTTGGTTTAACAGACCTTGCATTACTAATTGCTGAGTAATTAATGCATTGCCGTGCAGTAGCGAGAGCTTCTCAAGTTCCTGAAAACAGGCTAACAAGTTGCCTTCGGTGGCATTTATTAAGCTTACTTTGGCGTCGCTTTGCATATTAAGTGATAAACGTTGGCATTGCTCATCAAGCCATCGTTTTACATGAGAGCCCGTAAGCGGGTAGCAAGGTACAAATACACCTTGCTTATCAAGAGCTTTAAACCATGCTCCACGTTGTACTTCTTGGCTGGCTTTAGCGCCTTTAACAATTAAAATAGTATCGGGATTAACCAGCTCAACTACTTTTTTAAAGGTGTTGCTGCCAATAACGCCTGGCTTTTGTTGGTTTAAATCAAGCTCAATAATAGTGCGGGCGCTAAACAGCGACATACTTTGGTACTGGGCTATAATTTCTTGCCAATCGAATCCTTGCATTAAAGTAAACTTAATTACTTCATCAAAACCTTGTTGCTTAGCACTGTCGCGAATTTGTTGTACGCACTGCGCTTCTTGAAAAGGCTCTTCTCCAAATACTAAATAAAAGGGCTTTAGCCCTTTATTTAATTCACTCGGTAGTTGATTAGCGTAGCAGCGCATTATAGTTGCGACAGCTCTCTAACAATACGACGACTGGCTTGCTCACGAATTTCGCTAATAAGTAGCTCAAGCTCTTTTGCTTTTGCTAATGCATGATCCGGATCATCTTGGTAATTACGATAAAGCTCAAAACGTTTTTCTATCGCTTTTTCGCCTGGGCGTTTAACTACATACGATACGCCATAAGCGAGCTCATATTCAGCAACTTGGCCGTTTTGAAACAGCGAAAGTGTTTGGCGTTCAATGCTTTCTTTGCGTAAATACAATTGGGCTTTATCTTTAGCTGACGATACTAACTCTACGTTACTCGCTTTAAGCTCTTTTTTAAGCTCAGTGAATAAAGTCGATTTTTCGTCATCGCCTACAAGTGTTAGCTGTTTTAAGTTATCAGGCAGGCTAGAGGCTTTTTTTAAATGAAAGCCACAGCTTGATAACAAAAAACAGACTAGCACTAAGGCTAGTCCATTTTTAATGGCGTTAAATGCAGCCATATTAGTTAGCTACCACGTTAAGTAGCTTGCCTGGTACGTAAATGATTTTACGAATGGTTGAGCCATCAGTAAATTTAGTTACGTTAGATTCTGCAAACGCAAGGGCTTCTACTTGCTCTTGAGTTGCACCAGCTGCCACTGTTAACTTAGCGCGAAGCTTGCCGTTTACTTGTACGATGATTAGTTTTTCATCTTCAACAAGTGCAGACTCGTCAACTTTTGGCCATGCAGCATCTAAAATTTCGCCTTTTTTACCAAGCTCTTTCCAAAGCTCATGCGATAAATGCGGAGTAATAGGTGCAAGCATAATAACTAATGCTTCAAGTGCTTCGTTAGCAATCGCTACATCTTGTTTGTCGCTCAGTGGTGCTTTTAATAACTTATTAGAAAGCTCCATAATAGCTGCAATAGCGGTGTTAAAGGTTTGACGACGTTCAACATCATCAGTCACTTTAGCAATTGCTTTGTGTAAGTCTCGACGTAGTACTTTTTGCGGATTAGTTAGCGCTGATTTATCAAGTGCTTGGTAACCTACTGTTTTAACGTCTACCGCGTACTTCCATACACGTTTTAAGAAACGATGCGCGCCTTCAACGCCTGAGTCAGACCATTCAAGCGTTTGCTCTGGTGGTGCTGTAAACATCATGAATAAACGCACTGTATCTGCACCATACTGGGCAATTACATGTTGTGGGTCTATACCATTGTTTTTAGACTTAGACATTTTGCTCATGCCTGATGAGAATACCGGCTCGCCGTCTTCCTTGTGCCATGCTTTAGTAACGCGGCCTTTTTCGTCGGTTTCGGTGTTTACATCAGTTGGCGAAATCCAAATATCGCCGCCTTTTTCATCTTTACGATAAAATGTTTCAGCAAGTACCATACCTTGACAAAGTAAGCGGTCAAACGGCTCGTCTGAATTAACTAAACCAAAGTCACGTAATAATTTATGGAAAAAGCGCGAGTACAATAAATGTAAAATAGCGTGCTCAATACCACCAATGTATTGATTTACTGGTAACCAGTAGTTAGCAGCAGCAGGGTCTAGCATGCCTTCATCGTAGCGTGGGCTACAGTAACGAGCGTAATACCAAGACGACTCCATAAAGGTGTCAAACGTATCAGTTTCGTGAAACGCCGGTGCGCCATTAACTGTTGTTTTAGCCCACTCTGGGTCTGCTTTAAGTGGTGACGTTACACCGTTCATCACTACATCTTCTGGTAAGCGAACTGGTAGCATATCTTCTGTTGCGGCAAGTTCTTTACCATCTTCATCGCTAAGCATAGGAATTGGAGAACCCCAATAGCGCTGACGGCTCACACCCCAGTCACGCAGGCGAAAGTTTACTTTACGCTCACCAACACCGAGTGCTTCTAATTTATCGGCAATCGCTTTAAAACCAGCTTCAAAATCAAGGCCGTTAAATTCATCCGAATTTACAAGTACGCCTTTATCGGTAAATGCTGATTCTTTTAGGTTTACTTCAAGATCTGAACCTTCAGCAGGCGCTATGACTTGTTTTATATCTAGGCCGTACGCTGTTGCAAACTCAAAGTCGCGTTGATCGTGTGCAGGTACTGCCATTACAGCGCCTGAGCCATAATGCATTAATACAAAGTTAGCAACCCAAATTGGTACTTGCTCGCCCGTTAATGGGTGAGTGGCGTAAAAGCCTGTTGCTATGCCTTTTTTCTCCATTGTTGCCATGTCTGCTTCGGCAACTTTGGTGTTTTTGCATTCTTCAACAAACATTGCAATAGCATCGCTATTTTTAGCGGCTTCTTGCGCAATAGGGTGACCACCAGCAACAGCAACATACGTAACACCCATAAAGGTATCTGGACGAGTTGTGTATACGCTAAATGTTTCGTCGTTATCGGTGCGTTTAAATTCAATATCACACCCTTCAGAGCGGCCAATCCAGTTGCGCTGCATTGTTTTAACTTGCTCTGGCCAATCTTCTAACTTGTCTAAATCGTCAAGTAGCTCTTGTGCGTAGTCGGTAATTTTAATAAACCACTGTGGAATTTCTTTTTGCTCAACCACAGCGCCTGAACGCCAACCACGACCGTCAATAACTTGCTCGTTAGCGAGTACAGTTTGATCCACTGGATCCCAGTTAACTGTCGACATTTTTTTATACACTAGGCCTTTTTCGTAAAGCTTAGTGAAAAACCACTGCTCCCACTTGTAGTATTCTGGATGACATGTCGCAATTTCGCGATCCCAGTCATAACCAAAACCTAATTGCTTAAGTTGGGTACGCATGTAATCAATATTTTCGTATGTCCACTTAGCTGGTGCTGTTTTGTTTTTAATAGCAGCGTTTTCTGCAGGTAAACCAAACGCATCCCAACCCATAGGTTGCATTACGTTTTTGCCTTGCAGGCGCTGGAAACGAGAAACAACATCACCAATGGTGTAGTTACGCACATGACCCATATGCAGTCGACCACTCGGATAAGGGAACATAGAAAGGCAGTAATACTTTTCTTTGCTCTCATCTTCAGTGACTTTAAATACCTGGTTTTCTTCCCAGTAGCTTTGTACTTTTGACTCTATATCTTGCGGGTTATATTGCTCTTGCATCTATGGTTCCAGACTTCTTGCAAACTAATAAAAAATTGCCGTTAGGATACCCCAAATAAAACACTATTCACAGCGTCAAAAACATGCTTTTATTAAATTGTAACTTTCAGTGCAGGTTAACCTGCCTTTTTATAGTGTGGTTAGCTAAAGACATAAGTTACAGACTGATTTAACAGCAATTTTGAAGGAGTAAAAAATGACTGATTACAAAACATGGCTTAGCAGTTTTACCCATTGGATAAAAGATGTGAAAGAACATGGTTTAAAAGATGTGGTTTCTGGGTTTGTTGAATCTGAGCAGGCGCTTAAAGATTTAAGTCAAGAAAGATATGAGCTCTACAAAAGTTATTTAAAGAATGATATTGAACATATAGTAGAGAACGAATCACACTATAATTCGCTTGCATGGCAAGAGCTTAAAGAGTCTCTTTGGTTTGAACTTTCGCACATAGAAGATAAAACTCAACTTGAGTGGCAATCTCTTAGCCAAGATTTTAAGCACAATGGTGTGTATCACGCAGGCGAATGGATAGCCATGGGCACATTAGTATGTAAGAATTGCACCCATAGTTACGATGTTTATCACGCTACACAAATTACACCGTGTATTGAATGTGATGGAATCTATTTTAGTCGTAAGGCACTGCACCCTTAAATATAAGTATTAAGTGGCTGCGGGCCACTTAATACGCCCAAAGGCCAGCGAATATGCTGGTAAAAAAAGAAGTTAGAATGACGAAAAAATTGCTGCCACTATCTGTTTCAAAGCTCGCACCGAGTATTTCTACTAATCACGTAAACACGTGTATGAACAATCCATACCCAGAGCAACTTACGTTTATAGGCCAACAACGCGCCCAAAGTGCTTTAGATTTTTCATTAGGGATGGAACTGCCGGGTTACAACGTTTATGTAATGGGCGAGGCCGCTCACGGGCGCTTTACGCTTGTTAAAGATAAACTTAAACAACACGCAAAAGACCGCTCAACTCCAAACGAATGGTTATACGTAAACAATTACGATGACCACAGAGAACCTATTGCGCTGTTTATGCAACCAGGTCAAAGCAAGCAACTTAGTGACGATATAGATTCATTTTTAGATGAAGTACTCGACACCTTTCCTGCGGCATTTGATAACCCAGCGTATCAGCGTAAGAAAAAATCAATCGATCGTGAATTTAACGATGCCTACGACAGTGCTATTACCGCAGTAGAAATTGCGGCGTTTGAGCAAAGCGTTGCATTAGTTGAAGAAAAAAATTCAGTAGGGTTTGCACCACTTGTAGATGGTAAACAATTAAGCGACAGCGAATTTGGCGAACTTGAAGAAACGTTACGTGAAGAGTTTTTTGAAAAAATTGAAAAGCTAGAAGATGCATTAATAGAAGCGTTAATAGAGCTGCCACGTTGGAAACGCGAATCAAAAGAAAAACAACGCAATCTTAAAAAGTCGACTGCTGAGCAAGCCACTAAACCACTTTTAAAAGACTTAGAACATAAATATGCCACGCATATTGGTGTACTGCGCTATTTAAAAGATATACGCGTTGAAATTATAGACGCGGTACTTGAATGGCTAGATGACGAAGATGAAAGTGAAGAAAGCAAAGAAGACTTTGATCGCAAAGGCATGCTTACCGACTTTTTTGCACCTAACATTTTAGTTGAGTTTAAAGAAGACGACGCAGCACCGGTTGTGTACGAGCCCAACCCAACGTTTGGCAATATATTTGGCAAAATTGAGTATTCAACATCGCAAGGCTCTTTAATTACCTGTTATCGCTCAATTCAGGCTGGTGCATTGCATCGTGCTAATGGCGGTTATTTAATTATGGACGCTGAAAAAATCATGGCAAACCCACAAGTGTGGGATGGTTTAAAACTCGCGTTAAAAACACATCAAATTAAAAACGATTTACCGTACCAAGACAGCACAGTAGGGACTAGCTTTACACTTCGCCCGCAGCTTATACCGCTTGATGTTAAAATTATTTTATTAGGTTCGCGCGAGTTGTACTACACCATAGGTGAATACGATGAAGAATTTGCAGAGCTATTTAGAGTATTAGCCGACTTTGATTACTACTTGCCAAGTAGCGATAAATTGCAATACCAGTTTATTACTAAAGTAACCGAGTATTGCGAGCAAACATTAAAGTGCACTGCAACGCAGGCTGCTATGGTGCGTTTACTTAAATTTAGTTACCGCCAAGCTGAGCATCAAAATAAATTATCAGCGCGTTTTGCTGATGTACTTGAACTTATTGCAGAAGCCAGTTACTACGCAAAGCAAGACAAATTAGCCGTTATTGACGCGCACCATATTGACGAAGCCATTGAAGGCAAGCAATACCGTACCGGCCAAATTAGCGAAAATATGCTCAGTGATATAAAAGAAGGTCACACACTTATTGCAACCGACGGCCAAGCCATTGGTAAAGTAAATGGCTTAACCGTATTACACATTGGTGATACCTCATTTGGTACCCCTGCGCGTATTACGGCAACTGTTTATGCTGGCGCCGATGGCGTAATAGATGTTGAACGCGAAGCTGAGCTTGGTAAAGCAATTCACTCAAAAGGTGTTATGTTGCTTACCGGTTATTTAGGTAATAAATATGCGCAGCACTTTAGCTTAACGCTTAGCGCTAATATTGCCATTGAGCAAAGCTATGGTTACATAGATGGCGATAGCGCATCTTTAGCAGAGTTGTGTGCGCTTATTTCGTCTATTACAAGCCTACCTATTAGCCAATCAATTGCGCTTACAGGCTCTATTAACCAACACGGTGATGTACAAGCCATTGGTGGCGTAAACGAAAAAATAGAAGGCTTTTTTAAACTATGTAAAATGCGTGGTTTAACAGGTTCGCAAGGCGTTATCATTCCTAAATCAAACCAAGTTAACTTAGTGCTTGATGACGAAATACTTAATGCGGTTGAAGCGGGTAAATTTAATATTTACGCAGTTGAAACCGTAGACCAAGCGCTTAATTTGTTAATGGATATAGAAGCTGGCGATATTATTGATGACCAGTATCCAGAAAACTCAGTAAACGGTATTGCACTTGCTCGTCTTAAAGAGATTGCCGACATAGTAAACGGCGATGATGACGACGAAAAAGACGAAGAGCTAGATAACGAAAAAGGTTAATGATGATTAATATAATTTTGGCGGTAGTTATCGCCATTTTTTGTTTTTTAATATTTCAAAATAGTAAAAAAGCAAAACAACAAGCAGGCATAAATGCACAAATAGGTGCAGACTATTTAGCCGCTAACGCAAAGGTAGAAGGCGTAGTAGAAACGACTTCTGGCTTGCAGTATAAAGTAATCCATAAAAGCGAAAACGAAAACACACCAACCCCAAAAAGTATGGTTAACGTGCATTATCATGGCACACTAATCGACGGCACTGTGTTTGACAGTTCAGTAGAGCGTAAAACACCGATTAGCTTTGGTTTACACCAAGTTATTAAAGGCTGGACTGAGGGTTTACAACTTATGAGCCCCGGCGATAAATACACGCTATATGTACCGCACCAATTAGCGTACGGCGAAAAACGTGTAGGGAGTATTCCTCCTGCCTCAGTACTTATATTTGAAGTAGAGTTACTGGCAATTGAGTCTTAGTGATCAAATAACAAGGAAGTAAATTATGAATAAAGACGAATTACTTAAAATAGCCAAAGGTGATATTAACTTTACCTTTCAATCTATTATTTATGCATTAGCGCTGTGCTTACTCGTTGCAGCTGTTTTTTTACTAGAGATGAGCGTTAACCTACAAATGGGTTTAATAGTTTGTATTATCGGTGTGTTTGGAATGACTATTTATAATAATTTAAATACTCGCCTAAATGCGGCGCTTGCACTTATTGCGCTCTCACAAGATAACTAAAGCACTAAGTAAGCAACGAGTTAGTTTAATAAATTGGTATAAGCCCTACTTTAATAAAGTGGGGCTTTTTGCTTTTAGCTAACAATAAAATTTACTCAAGAATTTTAATACGAGGTCGATACCCATAATAGTTACAAAGCTATTTTAGGGATAAAATAATGAAGATTTCACTGACTCCCATTGCATACCAAGTACACAGCTCAAATACTCAACCTTTAGCGCAATCAGATAAACTACCTGTTGAAAAAGCGAGTGAAGAAAAGAGCGAGGAAGAAAATGAGGAAGAGCCAAAATATGTGTCATCAAAGTTTCTAGATACCAAAGCGCAAGAATATAGTGAAGATAACGCAACGTTTGGCAATCAATATAAAAACCTAGAAAAAGTATACAAGCACTTCACTGGGCGAGTTATTGCGCTGCAAGAGCAAATTAACAAACTTAAACAAAGCCCTGTACAACATAGTTTAACTATAAGTACTTCTGCAAGTGAGTTAGATAAAAGTGATGCAAATTCAGTTTTAGATGCTGACCACCTAGGTGCAAAAAAATATAAAAACACACCGCAACAAGAGCAGATAGATATGTTAGAGCTGCAATTAGGGGAGTTAAAGTCAGAGCAAGCAGCAATAAAACAACAAATGGTTGAGCTGGTTATTAGTGAAATGAAGAGGCGGGGCGACGACTATACTATTTAGCGCCGCCAACATGCTGGTGGGCTAGCTTTTAAACTCAATTTTACCCACTTCAAGTTTAAACCTACCTTCTTGCTTGCCTGCAATCATAAAGCCTAGCTGTTTTATATCGTCAAAATCAATAATAACCTGCTGCTCAAGCACGCGGCCGCGATACGTTAAAGTAAAATCACTCGGAGCAAAGTTTATATCTACCCATTCATTTTTTACTGTTTTAAATGAGTGGGTGTACGCTGCGCCATCAAGGTAATTGGTAGTTCTGAGCCTAAGCTGATAGGTTTGTCCATCCCCTTTAACGCGCAGTGCTATAGCTTTAGTATTTTGGCTTTGTGTATTTAGCTCTGTACGTATTGATGCAAAGCCGCCGTTATTATCAAGCGAAACATTGCCCGTAAAAAGCAAACTTTCTTGAGTTTGTGTTACTTGGCTATTAGATACACCGCCCATTACTGAGTCATTAACAACGTACCAGCGCTGATTTGCATTCGCTTGTGTACTTACAACTAATAAATTAAATACAAAAAGTGACGATAGTTGCTTTGTTGTCATACGTGTTTCCTAATTGGCATTAAGTAAGTGGAGTACTTATAACTAATACGCTTTAATAATGTATTTGTTCACTAATTTAAAACTAATTATTTTTACGAGCCCACTTATCCATTATTTTATTAAATAATATTTCATCATCAGTTTGCTCGCCAGGGCAGGTCTGCGCGCTACCTTGAGGCATGCCATTACTACCAAATACGGTTGAAGTATCAATTAAATAGCATTTACCGTTAAATTTTTCTAATCGTCGTGTGCCTATTGTATTTTGGCTAATAACTTCCGATTTTTGTGATTTAACCGGTGATTTAACCGGTGATTTAATTGTGGGCGTGGCAGCTATTGCATCATCAGTACTATCTGAGTTATCTGCTTCGCCAAACGTGACCATTTTTTTATGCGTTAAGTTATTTATAGGTGCGCCATAAATAGGCGCATACGGGTTAAGTTTTTTAAACGTTTGCGTGTTGGTATTAATGGTGTGGGCAGGGGGTTGAGGTTTATTTGTAATAGTGGGCTTTGTTACTGTTGCTGTTTTTGGTTTTTCGTCACGTTGTTTGGGTGTTTTAGTAGCTTGTGTTTGAGTTGTAGGTATTTTATTAGTGCTTACAGATTCAGGTACTTTTTTTACCTCTAACTTTGCAGGCTCAGCAATCGGTGCGTTAGTGGTGGTGTTAACGGTGCTTAACTTAGGTTGGGTTGATAAGTTAACCATTACATAAGCGTTTATTACGGTGTCTTTTTTTGTTTGAGGTTCTTCAACCTTTATTTTTTGCGAAAGTAATTTATGTGAAAGTAATAAGTACAGCAACACGCCATGTATACATAACGAGATAACCCACGGCCACGCATTCCCTTTATTCACATCAAACCCTCAACTTAATAGTGCTGTTAAGAGTCAATAAAATACATTTAGTTCACCTAAAGTTAATGTGTTTTACTTTGTAGCTTTATTGCAGATACAACAAAACTATTTTGCAGTTTTTGTTGTTTTTGCATGTGCTTGGTTACGTTATTATGAGCGCAATCAAACTTAGGAGGCATTATGATATTACTTTTTGAACCAATAGAACTTGCAGGTAAAACATTAAAAAACCGTATTGTTATGCCCCCAATGACCCGCTCGCGTTCAACACAGCCCGGCGATATAGCTAACGACTTAATGGCAACATATTACGCACAGCGCGCAAGTGCCGGGCTAATTGTAAGCGAAGGTACGCAAATTAGTGAGCTTGGTAAAGGTTACGCTTGGACTCCGGGTATTTATTCAAATGAGCAAGTTGCAGGCTGGAGTAAAGTAACAAGCGCAGTACATAGCGCTGGTGGCGTGATGTTTGCTCAGCTTTGGCATGTTGGTCGCGTAACTCACAGTGACAACACCGGTGGCGTGCAGCCTATTTCAGCCTCGGCCATTGCTGCAAAAGACGTAAAAGTATTTGTAGATACAAACGGCACACCGGGTTTTGTAGATACTCAGTTACCACGCGAGATGAGCAAACAAGATATTACGCAAGTCATAGGCGAATTTCGTCAAGCTGCTAAAAATGCAGTTAATGCAGGATTTGATGGCATAGAGCTTCATGCTGCAAATGGTTACCTTATTAACCAATTTTTAGACTCAGAGTCAAATGCTCGCACCGATGAATATGGTGGCAGCGTGCAAAACCGTATACGCTTTTTAATTGAAGTCGTAAATGCTGTTAGCGACGAAATTGGTAGCAGCAAAGTAGGCGTAAGACTAGCCCCGTTAACAACCCTTAATGGCACAGTAGACGAAAACCCTGAGGAAACTTATTTAGCGGTTTCTGAGGCATTAAATAAAGCCAGCGTAGGTTACATGCATATAGCTGAAGCAGATTGGGATGATGCACCTTTAATGAGTGTTGAGTTTAAACACGCCATTCGTAAAGCCTACAACGGTGTATTAATTTACGCAGGCAAGTACACCAAAGAACGTGCAGACAAAGCACTTAGCGAAGGTTGGGCCGACATGATTGGCTTTGGTCGCCCGTTTGTATCAAACCCAGACTTACCAGCACGCTTAAAGCAAGGCAAGCCTCTTAACAACCACAACCCCGACACTTTGTTTGGTGGTGCAGAGCAAGGCTATACCGATTATCCAACGGTATAATTACAAGTAAGTAATAAACATTTAGTAAAAACATGAAGGGCTGCATTTTATGCAGCCCTTTTTTGTGCACTGATTCTATTAGCTTTATCTTGAGCAAAAAATAAAAAACGCGTAAGTTAACCGGGTTACCTATTTTAATAACAAGAAAATAAATGAAAGCCAAAGAGATAGAACAATTAGAATTATCAAATTCTGAAACCCGAGAAGTTATTACCCCCTACGCCTTTAAAATTGACAGTGCTTTACTAGGCTTGCCTTTGGCTACACCAAGTAGGCGTGCATTAGCGATTATTATTGATGTTGCACTGATATTTTTAGCCGCCAAGCTCAGCGCGGCTTTAATAGCATTTGTCGCTGCAATGGCTTTTTATAAAGGTACGGCTCAGCAATACCTTCCAAAAATGTCGAGTGTGTGGCGAAGAATCTTAAAAGTAACGGCAGCAAGTATTTTATTTGTAAGCGCACTTACTGTGCTTTCAATTGGCATAGATTACCTAGAAGACGATAACGCTGATCAAGGTTTGGCTGTTCAGGGCGTAAAAATACAAGATGAAATTCAGCTTACCGCCACAGAAAAACAACGGGTAAATACTTATTTAGCGCAAACAGCCGATGACAGCTGTGATCAACCTTGCCAACAAACCGCGCTTGATAATTTAATAGGGGAAGTTCCCAAATTAGCAGAAATGGACGACCTACAAAACCCACAACTTGCTACCGTGTTTTTACAGTTATTAGTACTCAGTGAAAATAACGAAATAAAGCCTGCAGAGTTAATAGAAGAAAAACCAGCGCAAACAACTACAAATAGTATTTTGCAGTGGAGCAAAGGCATTATTCAAGACCTAGGCTTGGGTTTTGGCTGGGCTGCGGTTTACTTTACGTTGTTCTCGCTGCTTTGGCGTGGCCAAACACCAGGTAAAAAAGCATGTAACATCCGCGTAGTTGCCCTAAGCGGTGAGCCATTAGGTTTATTAGATTGTTTTGGTCGCTACGGCGGCTACGGCGCAGGCTTTGCCACAGGCTTGTTAGGGTTTTTACAGATATATTGGGACCCAAACAGACAAGCGATTCAAGATAAAATATCAGCGACAGTAGTTATTAAAGGTTACTTGAATCAAGTTGTAAATGTTGAAACGGTAGAAGAGACAGTTCAAAATTAGTTAAGAAAGGACTAAAATAAGGTCTTAATTTAGTTCTTTATAGATGTTTTTTGAGACAATCAGAATAGTCGTCTCTGTATAACTTATCTAAATGTTTAATGGTTTGAAATATACAATTTATTGACATATTCGTCAGGATGATTAATATCAGTATCGTAGTAGATTTGAATTAAAAGCTACATCACAATCTATTTGTTAAATTATGTTTCTTATAAGGAGCGCCGTTATGAGCTGGTTCAATTTCTTTCGTTTGTCTCCTAAAATAGATAAACAGTTAAAAGAACTCTCAACTGAGTTGAGTGATCATCAAATCAAAGAAGTAAAAAAATTATTTGCTCAACACGCTAAAAGTGAAATTGATGTATATATGCCTAGGAATGACACATTTAGAGTGGATATGAAGTCTTTAAGAGACAGCCCTGTTGTAAAAGAGCAATTACAAGCCGCTAGTAGGTTGACTCATCCAACTTCTTAAAATTTAAAATAAAGTGCCTATATTTAATAAGGCACTTTTTAGTTGCACCATATGATAAAGCCTACAATATTACTATTACTTGTTTTTGGAGTCTCAGGGTATAGCCTGCTGAATCACTACCACAAAACACACTTTCCTCTTCATAGAAGTAATGGTTATCATACATTTTTTAAGTCTACTTCCGTAGGCTTGTTTGCATTCCTTATAAGTGCATTTATTTTCTTACTTATCAGTGAAGTAGCAACGTTATGCGATATTAATGTCGACTTGGGGCATTGGTTTTTAACGGAAGTTTTGTTATTTTCCCATGTAGAAAAGCATTGGGTTGCTATTGTTGATATCAGTACAATAAGTTTTTTCATGTCGATTGTATTACCATGGTTGATATACAAGTTATTTGATAGGGAACACCTCCTAGAGGATGAGTTTCTAAAAGATGCTGATAGTCCTGAATTTTCTCGATTATTCCACCGTTCAAATAAAACGGGGCTCCCAATTTTATTTACTATGTCTGATAGAAAAGTTTATATAGGTTATATCTATGAGATACAGGCGAAAATACAATCTAATGATATATATATTCTTCCTGTAATGGCTGGCTATCGTGACAAGGATAATTTAAAGTTTATTGAAGTTACACCTTATGAAAGTGTAATTAAAAATATAGAGAAAGAAAAAAAACTAGAGTTATTGGATAATTTGAACTCTTTAGCTTTGGACGAGGTTTCCAGAGATAAATTATTAGAATATAGCTCTGTATTGTATGAAGCATGGGACAAGTTCTTAGTCGCGTTACCATTAAGAGAGATTACATACGCACATTTACACGATTTGAGCCATGAGCAAAACTTTAAACTGGGTGAGGAAGCACTTAGATCATCAGTGAAAACACAGTAATTTAATATTACTCTATGCGCAGACAGAGCTAATATTAAAGGTATCTTAAAATTTATAGTTATACTCAGTGCAGGTGAAATTATAAATTCAAGTAGCAAGAGATACTCAACCCCTTGCTACAGACTATAGCCATCAGTATTTACTTATTTTCTAAACCTAACCCCAAACCCAAACCCGACAACCCCCATCAACAACACAAATCCCCACACAAACATGTTGCCGTATTGGCTGTACACGCTGTCGCCTTTTATAAGCTTAATGTTGGCTTTCAATATGGTAGCTTCAAACTGAGGCATGGTTTGCTGTGTGTGGCTTATTGGGTCGTATACGGCGCTTACCCCATTGTTGGTAACACGTACTAGAGGGCGTTGTAGCTCGAGCGCGCGCATACGGGCTATTTGCATGTGCTGCAAAGGCCCAATGGAGTCGCCAAACCAGGCATCGTTACTGACCGTAAAGAGTAGATCGGAGTCGTTTTTGTAATTTCCGCGTACTAAGTCGGCAAAAACAATTTCGTAGCAAATAGCAGGGAGTAAGTTATAGCCGTTGGCGCGCAAGTTATTTTGCACTTTGTCGCCACGGGTAAACGATGACATAGGCAAATCGAATAATGGGGCAATAGGGCGCAAAAAGTCTTGAAACGGTACAAACTCGCCAATAGGTAATAGCTGGTGTTTTTGATAGCGGTTTTTATCAAGGTAATGATAATGCCCGTGATCGTCGCCGCGCTCTTTATTACCGACTACAATAAGCGTATTGAATATGTTTTTGGTGTCTCGCTGGTAGTCAACAATACCGGTTACAAGGGCGGTTTTATTAAACGAGGCGGCACTGTCTAAATTGGCTAGGTAGGAATCAGCAAGCATTTCTATTTCAGGCACTGCGGCTTCGGGCCATACTATTAAGTCGGCATCCCAATGTGGGCGTGTCAGGTCTTGGTATTTGCTCATTGTGGTCCAAAACTCACTGGGCTCAAAGCGCAGGTGTTGCTGTATGTTGCCTTGTACGAGCAATACTGACATGTTTTTATCTGTGTAATGAATACTGCCTGTGGTGTTTGCACCTGTAAAAATAAGCGCAACAGCTGTCGCAGTAACCGCCGGGGTTTTAAAATCTTTTTGGGTAAGTCTATACAGTGCAAAGCCAATAGCGACACAGGTAAGGGTTAAGCCAAACTCGCCAATATAAGGGGCAAGCAGCCTTAAAGGTCCGTCGGTTTGTGTGTAGCCAAAACTTAACCACGGGAAACCGGTAAGTACGGTGCCACGTAAATACTCACTAACTGCAAAGCAGGCAATTAGTAATGCGCCAAAGCTTTTAGGACCAGTGGCAAAGCGTGTAGTTGCCCAAAAGGCAAGTGCGGGAAATAACGCTAAGTAGGCGCACAAAAATGCCATTAACGAGAGTGACGCTATAAGCGGCATACCGCCAAAGGTGGCAATTGAAACATGTACCCAGCTTATACCAGCACCAAACCAGCCTAGGCCAAATATAAAGCCATATTTAGCAGCGGTTTTTGCGTGTGCTTTACCGGTATTATTGGGGTTAACGCAAAAAATTATGGCACCAAGGCTAATAAATACGATGGGCCAAATTTCAAAGGGGGCATAGCCAAAAGTTAAAACAAGGCCCGCAACGAGTGCGAGCCATGCTTTTTTATCTTTTGCTAATAGGGTAAGTCTAGTTAGCAGTTTCTTCACTGTCGTTATCATCAGCCTTAGGAACGGTGACTTGCAGTTGCAAAATACGACGATTATCGGCGTTGGTTACTTTAAATTGGTAACCTTCTATGTCAATCGTTTCACCACGGCTTGGCATATGGCCAAATGCGTGCAGTACAGTTCCGCCAATAGTATCGGCTTCGTCTGTGCTGTAGCCTGTTTTAAAATGCTCGTTAAAGTCATCTACAGGTGTGAGTGCTTGCACTACGTGAACATGTTTAGCAAGTCGACGAATATCTTGATGTTCTTCTTCTTCGTCGTGCTCATCTTCGATTTCGCCAACAATTATTTCAAGAATATCTTCAATAGTTACTAAGCCCGATACGCCGCCGTATTCGTCAATAACAACAGCCATATGGTAGCGTTGCTGACGAAATTCGTTTAGCAATGTATCAACACGTTTGCTCTCAGGTACTACCATTGCTGGGCGTAAATAATCGCGTATTGATGGTAAATGCTCGTCTTTATTTAAGATCAGTGGCAATAAATCTTTAGCGAGTAAAAAACCTTCTACATGGTCTTTGTCTTCAATCACCACTGGAAAACGTGAGTGAGTTGAGTCAACCATCATTGGAATTAGCTCTTCAAGCGGGCTGTCGATCTCAAGAGTGATCATTTGTGAGCGCGGAACCATTATGTCTCGCACTTTAAGCTCAGACACGCCAAGCACACCTTCTATCATCTCTTTTGTTTCAGGATCGATTACGTCTCGTTCTTGCGCATCGGCAATAACTTCGACCAGCTCTTCTCTATTCTGGGGTTCCCCTTGCAACATTTGAGCTATTCTGCCCAACCACGTTTTGCCAGAAGAACCCTGGCTAGATTGCGAGTTACCGTCGCTCATTGCGTCTAATTGCTCCGTTAATTTAAATATCGTCCCGGTATGGGTCTGCTATGTTTAGCTCTGCAAGTAATTGCTTTTCGATGCTTTCCATCTCTAAAGCATCGTCACTCTTTATATGGTCAAATCCAAGCAAATGCAAGCATCCGTGAATAACCATGTGGGCAAAGTGGTCATGAAATGACTTCTCTTGCTCAATTGCTTCAGCTAATACAATGGCTGGGCAAATAATTAAATCACCAACCAGGGGAATATCTATTCCTGGTGGTGCTTCAAATTCAAACGACAGTACGTTGGTCGGTTTATTTTTACCGCGATAGTCGTTATTAAGTTGTTGCGATTGCGCTTCGTCGCTAATAACGATACTGAGTTCTGACTCGTCACGGTATTGGCTAAGGGCTTTGTCAGCCCACAGTGCAAATTGCTCTTCGCTTGGGAGGTTGTCAAACTCACAGGCTATTTGTAAATCAAGTTCGGTTGTCAAAGTATTACTCTTTAGTAGTAGGCTGTTGAAGAGCAGCAAGTGCGTCTTTTGCATTTTGCTTTTCAATGCGCTTTAGTCGCTCGCTTTCGTCGTTTCGCTCGTAGGCTTCAACTATGCGTGCTACAACAGGGTGGCGTACTACGTCTTGGGCTTTAAAGTAGTTAAAGCTAATTTCGTTTACGCCATCAAGTACTTCCATTGCATGGCGAAGGCCTGAACGTGTGCCACGAGGTAAATCGACCTGTGTTATATCGCCTGTAATAACCGCTTTTGAGTTAAACCCTATACGGGTTAAAAACATTTTCATTTGCTCGGCGGTGGTATTTTGGCTTTCATCTAAAATAATAAAGGCATCGTTTAAAGTACGTCCGCGCATGTAAGCAAGTGGGGCGACTTCAATGATATTTTTTTCGATGAGTTTTTCTACTTTTTCAAAACCTAGCATTTCAAAAAGAGCGTCGTAAAGAGGGCGCAGGTACGGGTCTATTTTTTGACTTAAATCACCGGGTAAAAAACCAAGCTTTTCGCCCGCTTCTACAGCAGGACGCGTTAATAATATGCGGCGTATTTCTTGGCGCTCAAGGGCGTCAACGGCGGCAGCAACTGCAAGGTAGGTTTTACCAGTACCAGCAGGGCCAATACCAAAGGTAATGTCGTGGTTTAAAATATTAGCCACATAAACACCTTGGTTATCGTTACGTGGTTTAATAACACCACGGCGCGTTTTAATCACCATTTCTTTGCCGTAAGCGCTGCTTGATGCGTCTTGCTCTAGGGCTTTTGATTCGGTAATAGCTAAATGAACGGCTTCGGGTTCTATTTCGCCTAAAACACCACGAACTGGCTGAGTATCAACATAAAGGTTTTTTAAGATTTCTACAGCGCCGGCGCAGTTGTGTAGTTTACCGGTTACTTTAAAAAAGTTGTCGCGGTGAATTATTTCAACAGCCAGGTGGCGTTCAATTTGTTTGATGTTTTCGTCAAACGGGCCACATAAAGAAGAAAGGCGTTTGTTATCGGCAGGTTCTAAATAAATCTCTAATGTTTTTAACTGATTACTCAAAATTGCTTCCTATAGTACTGCGCCAGCGTTAACTGGCGCTAATAGTGTGACTAAGGAACGAAAGAAGCTACGCCAATTTCGTTAACAGTGTCTGGTTTTGGCTCTGCAGCTGCAGCTTTAGTTAAAATAGCTGAAGGAGCGATTTCACGTCGTAAGTTCATTTCTGATTCTGTACGAATTAAGTCACCACGTAAAGAGTTAGGTAGTGCTTCGGTAATACGTACGTCAACAAACTGTCCGATCACTGTGTGCGGGCCAACAAAATTTACTACACGGTTATTTTCGGTACGGCCACGTAATTCCATTGGGTTCTTTTTAGAAGGACCTTCAACAAGTATACGTTGCTCTGTATCGAACATTTGACGGCTAATTTGCTGCGCCATTTGTGTAATACGGTTTTGTAGTAAGTATAAGCGTTCTTTTTTCTCTTGCTCTGTTACGTCATCTGGTAAATCTGCCGCTGGCGTACCTGGGCGTGCACTGTAAATAAAGCTAAAGCTCATATCAAAACCAATGTCGCTAATAAGCTTCATGGTTGCTTCAAAGTCTTCTTTACTTTCGCCTGGGAAACCAATAATGAAATCTGACGACATGCTTAAGTTAGGACGAATTTTGCGTAACTTACGAATTGTCGATTTGTATTCAATTGCCGTATGGCCACGTTTCATTAGGTTTAATATACGGTCTGAACCACTTTGTACTGGTAGGTGTAAGTGATCTACAAGCTCTGGTACATCAGCGTAAACGTCAATGATGTCTGGCGTAAATTCTACCGGGTGCGATGTGGTGTAACGAATACGGTCAATACCATCAATAGCGGCAATAAGACGAATTAAATCTGAGAAATAACATATTTCGCCATCGTGTGTGTCGCCGCGGTATGCGTTTACGTTTTGGCCTAGTAGGTTTACTTCACGTACGTTTTGCTCAGCAAGTTGTGCAATTTCAAGTAGTACGTCATCTACTGGGCGGCTAACTTCTTCGCCGCGAGTATACGGTACAACACAAAAAGTACAGTACTTAGAACAGCCTTCCATAATTGATACAAACGCAGATGGGCCATCCGCTTTTGGCTCTGGCAGGCGGTCAAACTTTTCAATCTCTGGGAATGAAATATCAACAACCGATGAGCCTTTGTTGCCTTGCACTTGTTTAATCATTTCTGGTAAACGATGCAATGTTTGCGGGCCAAAAATAACATCTACAAATGGTGCGCGTTGGCGAATAGAGTCACCTTCTTGTGAGGCAACACAACCACCTACACCAATTATTAAGTCTGGCTTGTCGTCTTTTAACAACTTCCAGCGACCTAACTGGTGAAATACTTTCTCTTGTGCTTTTTCACGAATTGAACAGGTGTTAAGTAAGATTACGTCGGCATCTGTTGCATCATCAGTTAGCTGGTAGCCGTTGGTGGCATCTAAAAGTTCAGCCATTTTCTGAGAGTCGTATTCGTTCATCTGACAACCCCAGGTTTTAATATGCAGCTTTTTGCTCATTGAAATATTGCCTCGTGTTCAATTCGATAGTGGCACAAAAATGTGCTAGAAACAGGATTAAGGAGCAAGCATGCTCACTTAAAGGAGGCGTATTTTAGCTGGATACCCGCCCAGATCCAAGTATAGTTTTCATGTTTGTGATCTCAAATCAATACGGGGCGAGTTTAATGTGCTGTTAGGGATATCCTCTGGTATAAAACAAATTAATTTTGATACAATCAAAACAGACTCAAGTAATAATAAAATGATGAAAAACATGACTAAAAATAATGTGATAGTGGTTGGCGGGGGCATGGTTGGCGCGGCTATGGCGATAAAGCTGGCTCAGCAAGGCTTTGGCGTGCGCATAATTGAAAAACACCTAATAGACCCATCGCACATTCTTAGTAGCGATAAGGTGGATATTAGAGTGTCTGCTATTAATCGTTTTTCAGAAAATTTACTTGATGAATTAGGGGCAATGCCTCTTTTAAGGCAAAACCGCATAGCACCTTATCAACAATTAGAGGCTTTTGAGCGCGGTGGTGACAATTTATTATTTGATTGCGCCGACATAAACACGACACATTTAGGCCACTTGATTGAAAATAGTTTAATTCAAGCAAGTTTGTGGCAGCAATTTGGGCATTATAAGATTGAGGTTATTGAGCAATCATTGCCGGTAACTAAAATAGAGCAAACGGATGATTTAATTACGCTTGTGTATGGTGATCGAACTTATACGGCTGATTTAGTAGTTGCCGCCGATGGTGGGCAATCGCAGCTGCGCGATAAGGCGAATATTGGTATTACGGGTTGGCAGTACCAACAGCATTGCATGGGGGTGTTAATTAAACTCGATGCACCGCAACAAATTAAAACATGGCAACAGTTTACACCAAGTGGGCCGTTAGCATTTTTACCAATGCAGGCACCGTACGCTAATTTAATTTGGTACGACGATGCAAATACATTGCAAGCATTTAAAGGGTTAAACCCAACTCAGTTAAAAACGCACGTACTGAATAAATTCCCAGAACTTGCTGGAGACTTTGAAGTACAAACCCATGCAGTATTTCCGCTTACTCGCCAACACGCTAATAATTATTCGCAAGGGCGCTTGGTTTTAGTAGGCGACGCTGCACATACAATTAATCCCCTTGCTGGGCAGGGCGTTAATTTAGGTTTTCAGGACGTAGTGGCACTTGCTGAGGTTTTAAACGAAGCAGGAGATATAGGTTGCCCACTAAAACTTAAAGAATACGAGCGAGCTCGCCGCAGGGCTAATTTATTAATGATGAGCATGATGGACGCGTGTTACTTTGGGTTTTCTAATCAAATTACGCCACTTAAATGGGCACGCAGCCAGTTTTTAAAAATGGCTAATAATACGGGGCCGATAAAAAACTGGGTTTTAAAATACGCAATTAGTGGTGATTTAGGCTAAATTTAAAGTAGATATTAGAAAGGCTCATTTATGAGCCTTTTTTTATGTCTGTTTTTAAGTCAGCAAATAGTGACTCGGCTATATTGAACACGGTTTTAATTTAACTGGTGTTACATCACTAAATCGCAATTTAATAACTTTAAAGAGCCTGTGTGTGGATAATTTTTTTACAGTAATAATTATTTTAGGTGCGCTACTGCTTGTTGCTAGCTTAAAAACAACCGTTAAAGTTTGCAAAAAAACATCGCAAAGAGCATGGAGTGTACTGCTATGCGCTATTATTTTTTTTATTATAGGGTATTGGTGGATACTCTATTATTTTTCAAACCACGACATTGCACCCGTCGTTATGAATATGGTGGCTATGTTGTTACTTGGCGGTGGTGGGTTTGTTTTTTTAGTTATTAAACTGAGCTTAAAAAGTATTCTTAAAATAGAGCAAGCAACGCAGTATCAAAAATATCAAACTGAGCACGATAACTTAACAACTCTACCTAACCGCGATAAATTTTTTAAATCTTTAAGTAAACAAGTTGAATATCCTTCCCCATTTTCACTATTTTATATCGACTTAAATAACTTTAAACAAATTAATGATGCGTTTGGGCATCAGTGTGGTGACCAACTCTTGGCTGCATTTGCCAATAAACTAAATAAAGAATTATGCGGCATTGCTAAGTTATATCGAATAGGTGGCGATGAGTTTGCTTTTTTATTGCATACCGATACAGATGAAAGCATGAATTATTGTGTAAACATTATAAACTCAGCCGTCAAAAGTCCGTTTTGTACGAATGAGCAAATGGTTAAAATACAATTAAGTATAGGCGTAAGCCGTTTTCCTGATGATAGCCGATTGCCCGATCAGCTATTAAAAAAAGCTGACTTGGCACTGCATGAAGCTAAAAAAACATTTCAACCTTTGGTAAATTACTCATCTGCAATAGGTAAACGAGCTGAGGACTTTTTTGATTTATCAGCCAAAATTAAAGTGGCATTACATAAAGATGAGTTTGAGCTTTATTTACAACCCATAATGGACTCTAAAGATCTGCAATTACATGGCCTAGAAGCGCTTATCCGATGGCCGCAAGATGATGGTAGCTTTATTAGTCCAGAAAAGTTTATAACCGTAGCTGAGCGTACAGGGCTTATTTTTCCTTTATCGAAATGGGTTGTACAAGAAGCCGTTAATCATATTAGAAAGCTCAAGCTATTTGGTTTCACCGGTACTATACATGTCAATTTATCGACTAAAGATATTGAAAGCAGCGAGTTTTACGATTTTATAATTAGTTTACTCGCAACCGACCCTACATTAAGCGACTCGTTAATTTTTGAAATTACAGAAGGTGCAATGATGACAAATATACCGGCTGCTAGAAAAATGATGCAACAGTTGAGTATGCGCGGGTTTAAATTTAGTGTTGATGACTTTGGTACTGGCTTTTCGTCACTGTCATTATTAAGAGAGCTGCCAATCAATCAAATAAAAATTGATCAGTCGTTTGTCAAAGATATGCTTACTAACTCGCCTGATTACGCCATTGTAGAATCTACATTGTTTTTAGCGAGTCGATTAAATTGCGATGTAGTTGCTGAAGGAATAGAAACTAAAGAGGTAGAACAGGCGTTGTTGAGTCTTAACTGTGATTATTTACAAGGGTATTTATATAGCAAACCAATAAATATAGATGAATTTATAAATGTTTATTTAAGTGCAGAAAAAGTAAGTTGAATTTAATGAGTATTGAGAAGTTTTAGACAGGGGAGTCAAATTGGCTGGGATACCAGGATTTGAACCTGGGAATGCCAGGATCAAAACCTGGTGCCTTACCGCTTGGCGATATCCCAACTATAAATTTGAATTAGTTTTAGTTCTTAATAAGAACATGGTGCGGAAGGAGAGACTTGAACTCTCACAACCTAAGTTACTGGAACCTAAATCCAGCGCGTCTACCAATTCCGCCACTCCCGCATTACTAAGTTGCTAATTTAAACTCTAAGCTAGAGCAATTCTTTTATCCAACTTTCCTTGGTAGAAGAAGTTGGCTGGGATACCAGGATTTGAACCTGGGAATGCCAGGATCAAAACCTGGTGCCTTACCGCTTGGCGATATCCCAACTATAAATTTGAATTAGTTTTAGTTCTTAATAAGAACATGGTGCGGAAGGAGAGACTTGAACTCTCACAACCTAAGTTACTGGAACCTAAATCCAGCGCGTCTACCAATTCCGCCACTCCCGCATTACTAAGTTGCTAATTTAAACTCTAAGCTAGAGCAATTCTTTTATCCAACTTTCCTTGGTAGAAGAAGTTGGCTGGGATACCAGGATTTGAACCTGGGAATGCCAGGATCAAAACCTGGTGCCTTACCGCTTGGCGATATCCCAACAAAGAATTCTTTATAATTTTAGTTCTTATAAGAACATGGTGCGGAAAGAGAGACTTGAACTCTCACAACCGAAGTTACTGGAACCTAAATCCAGCGCGTCTACCAATTCCGCCACTCCCGCATCAACAATTTGCCAATGTAAACTCTAAGCTAGAGCAATTCTTTTATCCAACTTTCCTTGGTAGAAGAAGTTGGCTGGGATACCAGGATTTGAACCTGGGAATGCCAGGATCAAAACCTGGTGCCTTACCGCTTGGCGATATCCCAACAAAGAATTAATGATAATTTTATTTCTTATCAAGAAATGGTGCGGAAAGAGAGACTTGAACTCTCACAACCGAAGTTACTGGAACCTAAATCCAGCGCGTCTACCAATTCCGCCACTCCCGCATCGTTTGTACAATAAAGTACAGGTAGTTATTTTAAACTCTTCATTGAGCTGCAATTTAACTCTTGCAGAGCCATTTCTAAAAGAAGAAATGGTGGCTAAGACGGGATTTGAACCTGTGACCCCATCATTATGAGTGATGTGCTCTAACCAGCTGAGCTACTTAGCCATTGTTGGCTGGGATACCAGGATTTGAACCTGGGAATGCCAGGATCAAAACCTGGTGCCTTACCGCTTGGCGATATCCCAACAATAACAATTGATAGTTTTAATTCTTATCAAGAATTATGGTGCGGAAGGAGAGACTTGAACTCTCACATCCTAAGATACTGGAACCTAAATCCAGCGCGTCTACCAATTCCGCCACTCCCGCACACAAGGTAGTTATTTTAAACTCTTCATTGAGCAACAAAAAAATAATGGTGGCTAAGACGGGATTTGAACCTGTGACCCCATCATTATGAGTGATGTGCTCTAACCAGCTGAGCTACTTAGCCATCTTTTTTTGTTAGCACTTCATCGCTGAGTGCGGGGCGTATTATGCTGATATGACCCAAATTCGTCAACACCTTTTTTGCAAAAAAACACTTAACTGTGTTTGTTTGCAGGAAAATTAAGCTAACAGGCTAAAATTTAATAAAAATGCTGTTTTTTTAGCTGCCTTTAAGGCGCGGAATCTTAATTAACCCTGTACTTCTTTAATTAAGCGATATTACAAAGATAGACTAGTTGAGGCTAATTATTATTTTTATAATGCTTAAATACAAAAAAGGCTCGTAAAAACGAGCCTTTAAAAATTATTACCAAGTGAAATTGGTTTAATTTGTACTTATACGTTGAACAAGAAGTTCATTACATCGCCATCTTTAACAATGTACTCTTTACCTTCTTGACGCATCTTACCTGCTTCTTTTGCGCCACTCTCACCTTTAAAGGCAACAAAGTCGTCAAAAGCAATAGTTTGCGCACGGATAAAGCCACGCTCGAAGTCGGTATGGATTTTACCCGCTGCTTGTGGTGCTGTTGCACCTACAGGGATTGTCCATGCGCGTACTTCTTTTACGCCAGCTGTGAAATAAGTTTGTAATTGTAGTAATTCATAACCACCACGAATAACAAGGTTAAGACCTGGCTCTTCTAGACCAAGATCAGCCATAAACTCTAGCTTGTCTTCGTCATCTAGTTCTGAAAGCTCAGACTCGATAGCGGCACATACAGGAACAACAATCGCATCTTCAGCTGCGGCAATAGCGCGTACGCGGTCAAGGTATGGGTTATTTTCAAAACCATCTTCAGCAACGTTTGCAATATACATTGTTGGTTTAATCGTTAAGAAGTTAATAGAGCTGATTGCTGCTTTTTCTTCTTTAGTTAGTGCTAGACCACGTAAAGTTAAGCCTTCGTCAAGATGCACTTTTACTTTTTCAAGTACAGCATTTTGCTCTTTAGCGTCTTTGTCGCCACCTTTTGCTTTTTTTGAATTACGGAAAAGGGCTTTTTCAGCGCTATCCATATCAGCAAGTACTAACTCAGTGTTGATTACGTCAATATCGTCAGCAGGGTCAATAGTGCCTGCTACGTGGATGATGTTTTCATCTTCAAAACAGCGAACTACGTGGCCAATTGCATCGGTTTCACGAATGTTAGCTAAAAACTGGTTACCAAGACCTTCACCTTTAGATGCGCCTTTTACTAAGCCAGCAATGTCTACAAATTCCATACTGGTGGTAAGAACTCGTTGAGGATTAACTATTTTAGCAAGTTCGTCTAGACGAGGATCTGGCACAGGTACCACACCTGTATTAGGCTCAATGGTACAAAAAGGAAAGTTAGCGGCTTCAATACCCGCTTTAGTTAGTGCATTGAAAAGCGTTGATTTACCAACGTTAGGCAAGCCAACGATGCCACATTTAAAACCCATAGTAAGATACCTTGTTTAGAATTCGTTTAAACGGTGTACTTGGACCCAAGTTACTAGGGTTTAAACGAATGTAGTCTGTTTTGTGCTTTTAACACACCATCTTTTGCAAGTATTTCCATGCAACGAACTGCTTCATCAACAGCAGCATCCATTTTTTCTTGGTCTGCTTTGGCCGCTTTTCCAAGCACCCAACCAGTAACCATTTCACGATGCCCCGGATGACCTACACCAATGCGCAAGCGCATAAAGTCTTTTTGATTTGCCATTTTTGCAATAATGTCTTTTAAACCATTATGACCGCCATGCCCGCCGCCTTTTTTTAACTTGGCAACGCCTGGGTCTAAATCCAATTCGTCATGGGCAACTAAAATGTCCTCGACAGGGATTTTGAAAAAATTAGCTAAACTACCGACCGCTTTACCACTTAAATTCATGTAAGTAGTGGGGATCAATAATTTGAATTCTTGGCCTTGAATGATCACTTTGCCTGTAAGGCCGTGATATTTAGGATCGTATTTTAGGGTGCAGTTGTAGCGTGCAGCGATTTGCTCGATGAACCAAGCACCTGCATTGTGGCGTGTGTTTGCGTATTCGGGGCCTGGATTAGCCAGGCCCACAAGCATTTGAATAGAATTCAAGGTTGCGAGACCTTAAAAATTATTCTGCTGCTGCAGCGTCGTCTTCAACTGGAGCTGCTTTGTTTGCTTTGATAGTCAGGATAGACTGATCATGGCCTTCGCCTTTACCTAAATCTACAGAGCTAACGCCTTTAGGGAAAGTAAGGTCAGAAATATGAACAGAATCGCCAACAACAAACTTAGAAACATCTACTTCAATGAATTCTGGAAGTGCTTTTGGAAGACACGTAATTTCAACTTCAGTTAACTGGTGAACAACAGTTGCGCCAGCTTTAGTTACAATATCTTCACCGATGAAGTGAAGAGGAACTTTAGTTTGAAATTTATGAGTAGCATCTACACGTTGGAAATCAAGGTGAGTAAGCTTAGGCTTGAATGGGTGACGTTGGATATCTTTTAAGATTACTTCAACAGCTTCGCCATCTACGTTAAGCGTAAGGATATGCGTGTAAAAACCTTCGTCTTCTTGTGCTTTGATCATATCTTTATGAGCAAAAGTAAGAGATAAAGCTTCTTTGTCAGCTCCGTAAAGGATTGCAGGAACTTTGTCTTCGCGACGTAGGCGGCGGCTCGCACCAGTACCAGTTTCTACGCGAAGTTCAGCGTTATATGTATAAGTTTTGTTAGACATGATGTCTCCAGTTATTAAAATGTGTAGGGCCTTTGCGACCAAGGTCCCTAGCCAAAAGGCGCGCTATCATACCACCACGCCCAGACAAAATAAACATCGCTTACAAAAAAAGCGCCAAAAGGCGCTTTTATACTCAGGAATGTTTAATTTTAGTGTTCAAACATCGCTGAGATAGATTCTTCGTTACTAATACGACGAATAGTCTCTGCTAACATGTCAGCAAGCGTAAGTACCTTAATTTTATCAAGGGCTTTAAGCTCGTCAGATAGCGGAATTGAGTCAGTTACAATTACTTCGTCAATCATCGAGTCACGTAAGTTTTCTGCTGCTTTACCTGAAAGAATAGGGTGCGTTGCGTATGCAAATACGCGTTTAGCGCCATGTTCTTTAAGTGCTTCTGCGGCTTTACATAACGTACCACCGGTATCAATCATATCATCTACGATAATACAATCACGACCTTCAACGTCACCAATAATGTGCATTACTTGAGAAACGTTTGCTTGAGGGCGACGTTTATCAATGATTGCTAAATCGGTATCGTTTAGTAGTTTTGCAATTGCACGTGCGCGTACAACACCACCAATATCTGGAGATACAACAACGACGTCTTCAAAGTCGCGTTCTTTCATATCTTCAAGTAATACAGGGCTGCCAAATACGTTGTCTACTGGTACATCAAAGAAGCCTTGGATTTGTTCAGCGTGTAAATCAACCGTAAGAACACGGTCAACACCAACGCTTGATAAGAAATCGGCAACAACTTTAGCGGTAATTGGAACACGAGCAGAACGTACACGACGATCTTGGCGCGCATAACCAAAATAAGGAATGACGGCAGTAATACGACCTGCAGATGCACGACGTAGAGCATCAACCATAACGATAAGTTCCATTAGGTTATCGTTTGTAGGGGCACAGGTTGATTGCAAGATAAAAACGTCCGAGCCACGAACATTTTCATTTATTTGAACACTGATCTCACCGTCGCTAAAACGGCCAACAACAGCATCGCCTAATTCAATATATAAACGTTTTGCAACTTTTTGAGCTAACTCAGGTGTTGCGTTACCAGCGAAGAGCTTCATGTCAGGCACGGTAGGGTTCCTCAGGCACTGAATATTTGGACTAACGAGCAATGATAAATACCACTGCGAGTTAACTTATGATTACTTGTACGTTACTTCATTGATCGAATATGGCGGTTAACTCCGTATGAGCAGGTGAGACATTTGCGCTTGAAGCCACAAAACCCTGCCAAGTATGGGGGAGATTTTCAAGTACATCTTGTGCTTGAACTTGACTAGCAAATTCGACAAAACAACATGAACCTGTTCCGGTCATCTTCGACGGTGCGTATTTTAGCAACCACTGGAGGGTTTTTTCAACCTCGGGGCAAAGCTTTTTAACTAAAGGCTCACAATCGTTGGTTAAAGTATGGTGTTTCCAATCGCCTATTATTTTTGGTGTGTCGCGTTTTAAATCTGGATGTGTAAATATTTTTGCGGTACTTACATGTTGGTTTGGGTGTACAACGCAGTACCATTTTTGTTCAAGTTTTACCTGGTGTAATTTCTCACCAATACCATGCGCTATGGCGCTTTGCCCTTGTATGAACACCGGAACATCAGCCCCTAATTTAAGTCCTAATTGGGCTAGAATTTCTAAATTTAGTTCTAATTTCCATAATTTATTTAGCGCTAATAAAGTACTTGCGGCGTCGGATGAACCACCTCCAACACCTCCGCCCATCGGTAAGCGTTTAATTAAATTTATTTTTACACCTAAAGAGGTTTTACAGTGTGTTTGTAATAATAAAGCCGCTTTATAGATGAGATTATCATTTAGGGGTATGTCTTTAGTATCACCCCCGACAGAAATACCACCGTCTGTTGTTAGCTCAAAATGCAACTCATCACCAAAATTTAAAAAAGTAAATAAGGTTTCTAGTTCATGATAGCCATCTTCTCGGCGAGCATTAATATGTAAAAATAAATTGAGTTTTGCCGGAGCAATAAGTGAAAAAGAGGTTTTGTTATTCATACTTATTTAAACTGCCAATCGTAGAGTTGAATTTTTATTTTTATTTGTTGGTGCTTTAACGTCAGTTTAGTAGGTAACCAGTAACCTGCGTTTTGTACGTAAGTGCCGTAATCTATTTGCCATTTCTTGCCTGCATTATCAAACCATAATACTTGCTTAGCACGGCCTAGTTCATCAACGACTAAACTTTGATCGTCAATGGTGCCCTTAAGCCAGTTATCGGCGTTATCAACAGGGAGTGTAAAACCCGTTAAACGCTTTAAAAGCTCTGCAGCATTAGTATCAAAGTACTCATCGCCGTCAAACTCTAATTCAGCACCATTTGCTGTTTGTTTAAGCGACAAAATACGAGTACCAATAAAAGTAGTCAGTATTAAATTATTGGAATTTGTTGTTTGCTGCCAATTTAAGTTTGCAGATTGACGCTCTTCTGGGCTTATAAACGCGAGTTTACCCTCGACCTGCCAAGTTTTTTGAGCAGCTAAACGTGGCTTCCAATCATCATAAAGTGTTGTTTTTGTATCAATTTGATGGGCACAGCCACCTAATAATAAAAAAAACATGAATAAAATCAAATATTGTCGAATCAAATGTTGTTCCTTACTTTCCATATTCCGCTGATTTTTGGTAAAATTACCGCCTTTGAAGTAGGGCTCAGCAATATTTGGCAAATATGACCATAATAGCACTAGGTATAAATCACAAAACCGCATCCGTAGAATTACGTGAAAAAGTGGCTTTTTCGCCTGAGCAAATTTCAGAGGCGTTGCAACAATTAAGTGGCCATGCCGACTTTAATGAAGCGGTTATTGTGTCTACCTGTAATCGAACCGAGATCTATTGTAGCCTCGCTCAGCAAAATTCCCAAACACTGTTAACGTGGCTTGCCAGTTTCCATGGTTTGGATGAACATGAACTGAGCAGCAATATATACTGCCATGAAGGTAATGACGCCATTAACCACTTAATGCGTGTAGCTTGCGGTTTAGACTCCTTAGTATTAGGGGAACCGCAAATTTTAGGGCAAATAAAGCAATCGTTTTTTAGTGCTAAAACCCACGATGCAATAGGGGTTACTTTTGATAGGTTGTTTCAAAAAACCTTTTCGGTAGCAAAACAAGTTCGTACTGAAACAAATATAGGCGCAAGTGCCGTGTCGGTTGCATTTGCGGCTGTTAACTTAGCAAAACATATTTATGGCAAGCTTGATCAAACCAATGTGCTATTGATTGGTGCTGGTGAAACCATTGAACTGGTTGCTAAACATTTATATCAAAATGAGCCTAAAAAAATAACGGTAGCTAATAGAACAATTGAACGTGCTCGCAGCCTTGCTGATGAAGTGTCGGCAGATGTTATCGCACTTGCACAGTTGCCAGAACGTTTACATGAAGCCGATATAGTCATTAGTTCTACCGCCAGTACTTTACCTATTATTGGTAAAGGGGTGGTTGAGCAAGCGCTTAAGCAGCGCCGACACAAGCCTATGCTATTTATAGATATTGCGGTTCCGCGCGACATAGAAAGCCAAGTAGGTGAGCTAGATGCTGCCTATTTATATTCCGTTGATGACTTACAAACCATTGTAAGCGAGAATATGGCAGCGCGTGAGCAAGCTGCACAGCAAGCGCAAATAATTATTACTGAACGCACCAAAGAATTTGCAATGTGGATGCGCTCACTCGATTCGGTAGATTTAATCCGCCATTATCGAAATGATGTACAAACAATTAAGTCAGAACTTGTAGAGCGTGCTGTTAGTCAGCTTAATACAGGTAAAGATGCAGAAAAAATTATATTAGAGCTCGCCAATAAATTAACCAATCGCTTAATGCACGCGCCTACCCGTGCAATACAAGACGCAGCGAAAAAAGGTGAAGTGGCGCAGCTAAACCAGTTGAAAAAAATGTTAGGTATTGATCAGGAATAACCGTTAAATGAAAGAGTCTGTTTATAATAAATTAGAAACCTTAGTAGAGCGTTACGAAGAAGTACAAGCGCTGCTAAGCGACCCGTCGGTCATTAGTGATCAAAATCGTTTTCGTGGGCTTTCAAAAGAATATTCTGAGCTTGAAGAGATTGTAAAAACGTTTTTAACTTACAAAGAAACGCAAGATGATTTAGCCAGTGCAGAAGAAATGCTTAAAGATTCTGACCCTGAAATGCGTGAAATGGCGCAAGAAGAATATAAAGAAGCTAAAGCGCAAATTTTGGTAATTGAAGATCAAATTCAAGTATTAATGTTGCCAAAAGATCCACGAGATAATAACAACGTATTTGTTGAAGTACGTGCTGGAACAGGCGGGGATGAAGCGGCTATTTTTGCTGGCGATTTATTCCGTATGTACAGTCGTTATGCAGAAACTAAAAAATGGAAAGTAGAAGTTGTGAGCACCAATGAAGGTGAGCACGGTGGTTACAAAGAAGTTATTGCAAATATTAGTGGCGAAGGCGTTTACGGTCAATTAAAGTTTGAATCAGGTGTACACCGCGTACAACGTGTGCCAGAAACTGAGTCACAAGGGCGAGTTCATACCTCTGCGTGTACTGTTGCGGTAATGGCGGAAGTACCAGAGGCCGAAGCGATACAAATTAATACCGCAGATTTAAAAGTTGATACATTTCGTGCATCAGGCGCAGGTGGTCAGCACGTTAATAAAACAGATTCTGCTATTCGACTTACACATATACCTACCGGTGTTGTGGTTGAGTGTCAGGATCAGCGTTCACAGCATAAAAACCGTGCTAAAGCGATGTCAGTACTTGCAGCACGTTTGCAACAGGCTGAAGATGAAAAGCGCCATGCGGCAGAAGCATCTGAACGTCGTGACTTAGTAGGTAGTGGCGATCGTTCTGAACGTATCCGTACTTATAACTACCCACAAGGTCGTATTACCGATCACCGTATTAACTTGACACTTTATCGTTTGAATGAAGTGGTAGCGGGTGATTTAAGCTGCGTTATTGACCCATTAATGCAAGAACATCAAGCTGACCTATTAGCGGCTATGGGCGACGAGTAATCGTGAGCCAAACTCTTGAACAAGCTATTGCTGCAGGTGCTAATTTATTAGCACCTAGCAGCGAAAGTGCTAAATTAGACGCACAAGTTTTACTTCTACATATTCTTCAAAAACCTCACAGTTACCTTTTTACTTGGCCAGAGCATGCGCTTAATGCCGAACAACAACAGCAATTTAATACATTTTGCCAAAGACGTTTAAACGGTGAACCTGTTGCACATATTACGGGGCAACGTGAATTTTGGAGCTTATCGCTTGAAGTTAACGCAACAACTTTAATACCTCGACCAGATACTGAAACGTTAGTAGAACAAGCACTTGAAGTGGCTGTACCTGCTACAGCTAAAGTGCTTGATTTAGGCACGGGTACTGGTGCAATAGCACTGGCATTGGGTAGTGAAATGCCTAATTGGCAAATTATTGCAGTAGATAGAGTAAGCGATGCAGTTGCACTGGCTACACGTAACCAGCAGCGATTGGCAATTAATAATGTACACGTTAAGCAAAGCAACTGGTTTAGCGAGTTACATGGTGAGAAATTCAACCTAATTGTCACTAACCCACCTTATATTGAAAGCAGTGATATACATTTAAATCAGGGCGATGTGCGCTTTGAGCCTTTGTCGGCATTAGTGGCGGATGATTGTGGAATGTCTGATATTAAACAAATAATTACGCAATCACGTGACTATTTGTTATCTAGTGGCTATCTTTTAATAGAACACGGTTTTGAGCAAGGTGAAGCTGTTCGTCATTTTTTCCAAAAAATGGCATTTGTGAATATTAAAACAGTGAAAGACTTTGGTGATAACGACCGTGTAACGTTTGCACAGTGGCCCTAAAGAATAATAATTGCCTGCTAGTGTGTTGTATAATGCCATGAAGGAATTTCGACTATGATGGGTGATTTTTTATTTTCAGATGAGCCAGAAGAAGCAATCAATGAGATTGAACTCGGTACCTGGAAAGTATTAATCGTTGATGATGAACCTGAAGTTCATGCTGTTACAAAACTAGCGTTGAGTGATTTTGAGTTTCAAAATAAACGCTTAGAATTCATTAGTGCGTACTCAGGTGCTGAAGCAAAAGAGCTTGTGAAAGAGCATCCAGATGCAGCCATTGTACTACTTGATGTAGTAATGGAGACCGATGATGCCGGTTTGCAAGTTGCTAAGTTTATTCGTGAAGAAGCTAAAAATAATCATATTCGAATTATTTTAAGAACGGGTCAACCTGGTCAAGCACCTGAACGACAAGTAATTATTAATTATGATATTAACGATTACAAATCTAAAACAGAGCTAACGGCTCAAAAGTTATTTACTGTTATTATGTCGAGCCTGCGCTCGTATCGGGATATTATTTCGATTGAGCAGTCACGCGAAGGGCTTGAGAAAATAATTATAGCGTCCCGTGATATTTTTTCTGCGCATTCAATAGAGCACTTTATTGAAGGCGTTATGCAGCAGTTAACTTCTTTACTTGGTATTGCTGATCAAGCTATGTATGCAACTACTTTAGTTGCACAAAATCCTGAAGCACAAAATAATAAAAAATTAATTGTTTGCTCGGGTACCGGTGACTTTGAAAAAAGTGAAGGTAAAGAGCTCGATGAGGTATTACAAGCTGAACAGTTAAGTGCATGTCATCAGGCGCTTAATGAAAAAAGCATTATTTATAAAGATAACTACTTATTCGCGTATTGTAGCAGTGAGTACAATCATAATTCGATGCTATTTATATCAGGTATTCCAAAGGATTTAACGGATACTCAGCGCCATTTAATTAAGATTTTCTCTCAAAACGTGCAACTTGCGTTTGAAAATGTACAACTTCAGTCTGAAATAGAAGCAACGCAACAAGAGCTTGTTTACAGGTTAAGTGAAGCGGTAGAGCAACGCTCAACAGAAACGGGTAATCATGTTAAGCGTGTAGCACATATTTGTCATATATTGGCACAAGGGTATGGCTTATCTAAGCATGATGCTAATTTAGTAAGGTTGGCGTCGCCTCTTCATGATGTAGGCAAAGTGGGCATTCCTGATGCGGTATTAAATAAACCAGCAAAGTTAGACGCCCAAGAATGGGAAGTGATGAAAACTCATACTGATAAAGGCTATACTATTTTAAAAGACTCGTCGCATGAGATTGTTAGTGCCGGCGCAATTATTGCAAAAGAGCATCATGAAAAATGGGATGGCTCTGGTTACCCACAAGGTTTAAGCGGAAACGCAATTAATGTATTTGGTCGTATAGTTGCACTTGCTGATGTATACGATGCACTTCGCCATAAACGATGCTATAAAGAACCCTGGACACTGCAAAACGTAGTTGATGAAATTAACGCTCAAAAAGGCACACACTTTGAACCAAAATTGGTTGAAGTATTTAACGAGAAGCTTGATGAGTTAGAAGCGGTTCTTAACCGTTTTCCTGATTAAATTTTTATAAAACAGAAGTACAGGGGCATATGGATTATTTAGCAGTAAAGCATTCACACATGGCAATTGCGATGTTGAGTGTGATTTTATTTTATGTTCGCGCATTTTCGCGAATGGGCAGTGGTAAATTAGCAAAAAATAAAGCGGTAATGATTGGTAGTCATAGTATAGATACTTTGCTATTAGTGTCTGCACTTACGCTTATATTTATGGCTAAAATTAACCCGTTTGAACAATATTGGCTATTAGAAAAAATAGTTTTAGTGGTTATATATATTGGTATTGGGGCTAAAAGCGCCAGACAAACTAAAATGACGGCTAAAGTTGCTTACGTTTTAGTTAACACTGCTGTTATTTTAGCGATAGGTTATTTAGCGACGTCTAAATCAGCTTTTTTGCTTTAAGTAATACCTGACTATTTGAGCTTTATAGTTGTTTTATAAAGCTCAAATACGACTCCCTCTCAGAAAATATTCAAAAACATCTCTATATTGGTATATAGCTTTAAAGTTAGGTAAACTACGCCTTCGTTTTCTAAAATGTTGCAGTATTAATGACTACCCTCGGGTTTGACGAACACGATGAATCTTATCTTGATGATGCTTACGATGAATTTACACCTCCAGCGATTTACCGCTGTATTAAAGCAGAGTCAAAATGGGACCCTCAGATAGATTTAACACCATGTTATGAAACTTTAACTGACTTTGAACAGCAAATTTCAGCGCTGTGTTTAAAAGTGAGTGATGAGCACGATCGCTTCGAAAAATTATTAGATATGTTTTACAGCGATTGGCTATTTAGTGCCTCAGGCTTAAAAGTGCCAGAATACAAATTAAATACATTAAGCTATACGCTTTCTATGCGTAGTGGCTCACCAACAACGCTTGCAATTATACTTTGTCACTTTTTACAACAAGCTAACTTTGATGCAAATCTTAGTCTTACGCTGGGTGATGTTGGTGTTCATGTGGCGATAAGTGATGAAGAGGGCTACATAATTGAGCCAAGCAGCGGGCAACAAAGCTGGTATATCATCCCTGAAAACGCAGATGAAGATGATGGGCAAGAACAAGAACCTTTAGAGTTAATTTTTGATGACGAAGTATATAAGCTATTTTTAGCTCAGCAAAAATGGTCTTTCATTAGCGAAAACAAATTTGGTCATGCTTTGACCTGTGTAGAGATGCTAATGGAGCTAATAGGCGACGACCCGTATGAGAGACGCGACAGAGGTTACTTATTAAATCAGCTCGGTTGCCCTAAAATGGCACGTGATGATTTACAGTTTTTTGTCGATGAGTGTCCGGACGATCCTGCAATAGAGATTATTCAACACCAAATAGAAGAACTAGAAGATAATAATAAAACGCACCATTAAGAATAGGAATAATTATGGTTGAAACTCAAAGCGCATTAATTACAAATGATGCCGTTGTGCTTGGTTTGCTTGCTGTTATTTTGGGGGTTATTTTTAAAACCTCAAACAGTGAGCGTCCAGCTTTAAAACGATTTTATAAATACGTACCTGCTTTACTACTGTGTTACTTTTTACCTTCGTTATTAAATACCTTTGGTATTGTAGATGGTAATAAATCTAATGTTTATTATGTGGCTTCGCGCTACTTACTGCCTGCTTGTTTAATACTACTTACCATTAGTATTGATTTAAAAGCTATTATTAACTTAGGCCCTAAAGCGCTCATTATGTTTTTAGTGGGTACATTAGGTATTGTTATTGGTGGGCCATTAGCTATTTTAGTAGTGAGTGCATTTGATCCAAGTATTGTTGGTGGTCATGGGCCCGATGCAGTATGGCGCGGTATGACAACCGTTGCGGGGAGCTGGATTGGCGGTGGTGCTAACCAGGCATCAATGAAAGAGATGTTTGAAGTTGGTGGTGATATATTTTCTGTAATGATTACAGTAGATGTAATAGTCGCGAATATTTGGATGGCTGTTTTATTGTTAATGGCAGCAAATCATAAAAAAATTGATGCTGCTACGGGTGCTGATACAAGCGCAATTGAAGATTTAAAAAAACGTGTTGAAGCCTATCATGCTGAACACGCACGTATTCCTACTCTTAACGATTACATGACGCTGCTTGCAATTGCATTTGGTATAACCGGTTTAGCGCACTTTTGTGCTGACTTTTTAGGTCCGTACTTTGGCACTACTTACGAGTGGGCAAAAGAGTACAGCTTAAACAGTAAATTCTTTTGGCTAATTGTTATATCAACAACGATTGGCATAGGCTTATCGTTTACTAAAGTGAGACAAATAGAAGCGTTTGGCGCTTCAAAGGTAGCCTCTAGCTTTTTGTATATTTTAGTTGCATCGATTGGTTTGCATATGAATGTAACCGCTATTTTTAATAACCCAGGGTTATTTTTAGTTGGTGCCATTTGGATGTTAGTGCATGCAAGCATAATGTTAGTAGTAGCTAAACTAATTAAAGCACCGTTATTTTATATGGCTGTGGGCTCGCAGGCTAATGTGGGCGGTGCAGCGTCTGCACCTGTTGTAGCATCAGCGTTTCATCCCTCATTAGCACCTGTTGGTGTCCTGTTAGCTGTACTGGGCTATGGTGTGGGTACTTATATGGCTTATATTTGTGGATTAATGATGCAAGCAGTTGCACCGTAAGGAATTTAAATGAAAGACCAAATTATTAAAATTAATGAAATTGAACTAGCAAACAACAAACCGTTTGTATTGTTTGGTGGTATTAACGTATTAGAATCTCGTGATTTAGCAATGCGTGTTGCAGAGCATTACGTAGAAGTTACGACGAAACTCAATATTCCTTATGTATTTAAAGCGTCGTTTGATAAGGCTAACCGCTCTTCAATCAATTCTTACCGCGGTCCGGGTATGGAAGAAGGTTTAAAAATATTTGAAGAGATTAAAAAGACCTTCAACATACCGCTTATTACCGATGTACACGAACCGCATCAAGCAGCACCTGTTGCTGAAGTTGTTGATGTAATTCAGTTACCAGCCTTTTTAGCACGTCAAACAGATTTAGTTGTGGCGATGGCTAAAACAGGTGCAATTATTAACGTGAAAAAACCACAGTTTTTAGCGCCGCATGAAATGCGCCACATCATTACTAAATTTAATGAAGCGGGTAATAATAACATCGCACTTTGTGAGCGTGGTTCTAGCTTTGGTTACAACAACCTAGTGGTTGATATGCTGGGTATGGATGACATGAAAGCAATGGCGCCTGTTATTTTTGATGCAACACATGCGCTACAACGCCCTGGTGGACGAGCTGACTCTGCTGATGGTCGTCGTGCACAAGCTGCAGAGCTTGCACGCAGCGGTATGGCGCTAGGTATTGCAGGTTTATTTATTGAGGCGCATCCAAACCCTAATGAAGCTAAATGTGATGGCCCATGTGCGCTAGCGCTTAGTAAGTTAGAAGGGTACTTAACGCAAATGAAAGCGGTTGATGATTTAATTAAAAGCTTTGCCCCACTTGATACAAGTGCAAGCGATTTATAATTAAACATGATGTTTATTAAAAAGCGACTCAGGTCGCTTTTTTTATGCCTTTAATATACACAAACTTATATGATGTATATAATCTCACGCATAAGAAAAACTAATTCTAAGCTTGGTTATTATGTCAAGACGGGTACCTCCATTAAACGCATTAAAAGCCTTTGAAGCGGCTGCGCGTCATTTAAGTTTTACTAAGGCTGCAGAAGAGCTCTATGTAACGCAGGCGGCAGTAAGTCATCAAATAAAAACACTTGAAGAGCATTTAGGTTTAAAGTTGTTTTTACGTAAAAACCGCTCATTATTATTAACTGAAGAAGGCCAAGGCTATTTTTTAGATATAAAAGAGATTTTTACTCAGCTTATTGATGCAACTGAAAAGCTATTAGCCCGTGGTGCTAAGGGCTCATTAACAGTTAGTCTAACACCAAGTTTTGCTATTCAGTGGTTAGTGCCTCGTTTGAGTTTGTTTAATGAGTTACACCCAGAGATAGACGTGCGAATAAAAGCACAAGATCAAGATGAAAACTCACTGACTGATGACGTAGATATTGCTATTTACTATGGAAGAGGTCATTGGAATGGCGTACAAGCGTACAAACTTCATACCGAGTATTTAGTACCACTTTGTAGTCCTATGTTATTAAGCGGATTAAAGCCGCTTGATCAACCTAGTGATTTAGCGCATCACACCTTATTGCATGACACCACACGTAAAAACTGGAAAACGTGGATGAAAACTGCAGGCGTGCGTAACATTCAGGTAAATCAAGGACCTATATTTAGTCACTCATCAATGGTGTTACAAGCTGCAGTACATGGGCAAGGTGTGGCAATTGGTAATAGTGTATTAGCTAAACCCGACATAGATGCAGGGCGTTTGGTTATTCCGTTTAATCACAGTCTAGAAAGTAAAAATGCATATTACTTAGTGCTTCGCGAATCGCAAACAGAGCTTGGTAAAATAGTTTCGTTTAAAGAGTGGATGCTGAGCTTAGTAGAGCATGAGCAAGAACATGAGTATTAATAATGATTGAATGGTTTAAAAGCACCGCACAACCTGCAATTGCACAGTTTATATTTGCGCATGGTGCAGGTGCCGGTAGCGATTCTGACTTTATGCAACATATGGCAAAATTAATAAGCGAGCAAGGTGTTGATGTTGGTTTATTTGATTTTGAATATATGCAAATTGCTAAACAAACTAATAAACGTAGGCCTCCTGAGCGAGCGCCAAAGCTACTTACTTATTATGAGCAAGTGCTTGGTCAGGCGCAGCCAGATTTACCGTTATTTATAGGCGGCAAATCGATGGGCGGACGCATGGCATCAATGCTTGCGTGTAGCACAGAGCAAAGACTTTCGGGTGTTATTGCATTTGGTTATCCATTTCATCCGCCGGGTAAGCCAGAAAAGTTACGCACCGATCATTTTGCTGATATTGTTTGCCCTTTTTTAGTATTACAGGGTGAGCGAGATACATTTGGTACACGTGAAGAACTGCTTACTATGGAAATGCCAAAACAGCCTTTACTCACATGGCTGACTGATGGCGATCATTCATTAAAACCACGTAAAAAAAGTGGCGTAACTGAACTGCAAAATAGAGAAACAGCAGCGTTAAGTGCCGTTGAATTTATTAAGCAACAAGTAGAGATGTGTTAAGACTCGATTAGGGGATTAGATGATTAAATTATTTTTAATGACCGGCAGTATTTTTTGTATGCTCTCGGTTATGTTAGGTGCATTTGCTGCCCATGGTTTAAAAAGCCGTTTATCGGAGTATTCATTAGGGGTTTTTAAAACAGCTGCTGAGTATCAAATGGTGCATGGCCTTGCACTTATTGCGGTGGCTATTTTAATTAAATGGGGCATAAACCTGAGTTGGGCTGGTGGCTTTTTTATAACGGGCACACTACTTTTTAGTGGCAGTTTATATTTACTCGCTCTAACAGATATGAAGTGGCTAGGGCCGATAACACCGCTTGGTGGATTGTGCTTTATTATTGGTTGGATTGTTATTTTAGTGCAAGTCGCACGATTTAAGTTTTAAAGAGTTTAAGGGTTAATATGTCTAGTGTTGTGATTTATTGTCGTAGTGGTTTTGAAAGCGATGCCGCTGCTGAAATAACGTTTCATGCTGCAGAGCAGGGTTTTGCAGGGTATGTAAAAGCAAAGCCAAATACAGGTTATGTTGTTTACGAATGTTTTGAAGCGCATCACAGCGACGAAATAATCAAAAAAGTCGATTTTAAAAATATGGTGTTTGCACGCCAATGGTTTGCCGGTACATTACTTGAAAACATGCCAGTAGAGGACCGTGTAAGTGCAGTAGTTGAAGCTGCTAAAGATTTTACATTGTGCTCAGAACTGCGCGTAGAAACGCCAGATACAAATGAAGGCAAAGAGCTTTTAACGTTCTGTAAAAAAATATCAACGCCGCTTAAAAAAGCCCTCGAAAAACAAAATACAGTACTGCGTGAGCCAAAAGCAAACCGCCCAGTAATGCATGTCATGTTTTTAACAAACAATACGGCTTATGTTGGTTACTCGTATAGCTTTAATAATTCTCCATTTTTCATGGGTATTTTACGCCTTCGTATGCCAAGCGATGCACCGAGTCGTTCAACGTTAAAACTCGACGAAGCGTTTAATGTATTTATTCCTGAGCAACAACGTGAATCACGCGTGGCAGCAGGTATGCGCAGTGTTGATTTAGGTGCATGCCCGGGTGGTTGGACTTATCAGCTCGTACGCCGTGGTATGTTTGTAAGTGCGATTGATAACGGCCCAATGAATGACGATTTAATGCAAACGGGTCAAGTTAAACATTTTAGAGCAGATGGTTTTAAATATCGCCCAGAAAAAAGAAATATTACTTGGTTAGTGTGCGATATGGTGGAAAAACCAACCAAAGTGACTACGCTAATGATTGACTGGGCAGTAAATGCATACGCAAAAGAGTTTATATTTAACTTAAAACTACCTATGAAAAAACGCTTTGATAGTGTTTATGAATGTCTTTCGATGATAAGAAAAGAGCTTGAGAAACATAGCATTAATTACGAGTTACAAGCTAAACATCTCTATCATGATCGTGAGGAAATAACCGTTCATTTAAACGTTACTAAGGTGCCACAAAATTTGTATAGTTAATATGTAGAGGCTAAAAGTGGTAAAAAACAATATTAATAAATGGCTAAGTTTACTTTTTTTATCACTTTTAATCACAGGTTGTGGCGGCGGCGGAGAAGGTAGTGATTCAACTACGCCCTCTGGTAACGCTGCGCCCAGTGTTACGCTCTCTGTTAGTAGTAACGTTATTGTCTCTAACCAATCGTTTACTATTACTGCGCTTGCAAGTGATAGTGACGGGCAAATAGCCAATTATCAATGGCAACAACTTAGTGGTCCTGAATTTACATTTATTGTTAATGGCAATACGCTTACAGCCACTGCACCGAGTGTAACCACTGACACGACCTTTAGTTTTTCAGTTACTGTTACTGATAATTCAGGTGCTACTGCACAACAAGTATTTTCAGGCACTATCACTTCTCAAAATAATGCACCTACAGTTAATATTACAGGCCCAAGTAGTGCACTTGCTAACACACAAGTAAGCTTAGTTGCTAACGCTCAAGATACAGATGGAACCATAAGCACTATTAGTTGGATTCAGTCTGCGGGAGATAATGTTGATTTTAGCCAGTCAGATGGTGTACTTAGTTTTACTGCCCCCAATGTATCTGAAAATACAACGCTAGGCTTTAGCGTAACCGTAACAGATAATGCCGGTAAAAGCGCTCAAGCGAGTAAAACGGTTTTAATTAATCAAGTAAATAGCGCGCCAACAGTCATTGTTACAGGCCCAGAAGAAGCTGAAAAAGATGACAGTGTAACCCTAGTTGCAGATGCACAAGACAGCGATGGTAGTATTAATAACATAACCTGGCAGCAAACAAGTGGCCCTGTAGTTGAATTTACCCAAACAGAAACAAGTATTAGCTTTAATGCGCCCACTGTTGCGCAAAATACCAATGTAACGTTTGTAGTAACTGTTACCGATGACGATAACGCTACAAATAGCGCCCAGAAAATAGTTGTAATATTAGCCCCAAATAATCCACCGGCTGCCGATGATGTAAATATAAATGTGCAATATAACCAAGCCACGGAATTTAGTTTAGTGGTTAGCGACGCTGATAACGATAGCGTACAGATTGACTTTGGTGATGATTTAAATGGAGCGCAAATCAGTGTTATTGATGCCCAAGCCTTACGTTTTAGTTACACACCTCCTGCAAACAGTATCACTCCACAAAGCTATACGTTAACGGCGACTGATACAAAAGACACAACCGAATTTGTACTGAGTGTTACCGTTGTTGATTCAACGCCCGCTACAATTAGTAATGTAACGCCCCAAAATAGTAATGAACCAGTCTTTGTAGATAGCCCTGTTAGCATTACATTTTCAGATATTATGCTCGTGAGTACTTTAGCCGTTAACTCTAGTAGTGGTACTTGTACTGGAAGCGTACAAGTGTCAGCAGATAATTTTACTACTTGCTTGGCCTTAACTATTGAAAGTTTGTCGGGTACTACCAGCGACACAAGTACTTATTTTCATACTGTAAATTTAAGCGCAAGCTTTGATGAAGACACTCAATATATTGTTCGTGTTACAGCTGATTTAGCTAATTTTGATAGCACAACTATTTTGGCGCAAACTGCCACCTCATTTACAACTTCTAGCCAAGATATAAAAATAACAGAGCTTTCATCTGTGCAATTTAGTAATGACTTACCTTGGATTGAACTTTATAACGGCACCGGTGCGACAGTAAATTTACAAGACTACTCTCTTAAAGCTCGCAGTATTAATATGTCTGATAGTACGTTGAGTGATGAGCAAGTATTTGCGTTGCCTAATAAAGAGCTTTTAAATGGCGCCTATATTATTTTACAAAGCCGCTTTGGCGATGATTTTTTAGCAAGTGCGTCATTAAATAACACTAAGCTTGTGCTTGTTGGTAGCGCGAATGATCAAATTAGGCCTTATTGGTACATAAATGGTTTTGCAGAATTACTTAATAGTGCGGGTACACAAACTATCGACTTTGTTAAGTTTGGAAATTCAACCCAAGAGGCTGTAACAGCCTCGCAGTGGCAAGGCGAAAATGCTGCACAAATACTGCCAGAGCAGGGCGCCAGCTTAAAGCGTACGCTCAGCGCAACCGATACTAACCAAAATACAGACTGGAACTACTCAGTATTCAATACTCCGGCAGGGCCTAACGATATATCTTGCTCAATAGATGATGATGAAGACGGTATTCCAGATTGCGCAGAGGTAGAGGGGGCAACATTTGGTGGGCTGCCTTTATATGAATGGGGAGCGCGTACTTCACAAAAAGATATATTTATTGAAATAGATTATATGGATAGTAGTGATGTTGGAATAACGCCTCATCGAACTGCACTTGAAAAAATTGTTAGTGTATTTGCAAGTAAAGGCTATACCGTTCATTTTGATGTAGGTGACTTATTTGATCAAAATAGCGATATTGCGCCGCAAAACTTTGATTTAGGTGGCGGAAATGTTGTCCCTTTTAATAGTTATACTCCGTTTGAGTACGATTTAAGTAGCCCTAATTTGTTTGCTTATAAAATGGAATATACCGATATAACCCGCAGACCCATCTTTCATTACTTATTAATGGCAAGTAGTGGAAATGAAGATGGCAGTATTAGTGGGTCGGGTATTGCTGAGATCAGCGGTAATGATTTAATGGTAACTATGGGCGGCTGGGGCTTAACGCTCGATACGCAAATAGCAACCAATGTAACTTATAATTATCAAGCATCAACTATCTTTCATGAGCTAGGCCATAACTTAGGCTTATACCATGGTGGCGATGAAGAGGTTAACTTTAAGCCTAATCATTTAAGCTCTATGAATTATTTATATCAATTAGCGGGTTTATCAACAATAGGTAATAACGAAGGCGATCGTTATTATGAGCGTTTTTATCCCGGCAATGCTAGCTGCGATATTACACCAAATACTAATAGTCATTTAGGCTCTACAGATGATTTTATTATTGATTATTCAAGTGGTAGTTCAGCAGATTTAAATGAGAGCACAATACTTGAAGCACAGGGGCTAAATCGAAATGGCTCACTACCTGTTGATTTTAACTGTAATGCAATTAACACCGAAAGCCTAACCAGCTTTGATACTAACCAAGATAATACAATATCAATACTTAGTGATGTAGATGAGTGGAGCATGCTTAATTTGCAGTTTTATATGCAAAGTGCAGGTAATCGATTTGGCGTGCCAAATACTAATAATAGTAAGGTGTATAATTTACAAAGCTCACCTACTAATATTGAAACGCTGCCCAGTTATATAAAAGAAGCGCAGCCAAGTAGTGCAATTATTGCTGAGTTAAAAGCAATTAAAGAGCATTAATATGAAACTAGGGTTAAGTATTAAGTTTATTGTTTGTAGTAGTTTTTTAAGCTTACTAATAGCGTGTAGCGATACTAACAATGCACGTGAATGGTTACTAAAAAATGACAATTTATATTACAAAAATATAGCTATTGACTGGCGAGTTGAATCAGTAAAGGGCTGTAAGACATGCGTTATAAACCAAGATGTTGTTTATCAGCCTGAAGGCATTAGTAGTTATAATACGTTAATGCAGAGTCAAAATTGGGTGGCGGTACATGAGTTAAGTAAAATCAATGTTATCCGTTTAAAGATGCCAGACCAAACACCTTACTTATTCGTAGAGCGTATAAAAGGGCGAACACTAAAGCTGTTTGATCAGCAGCAAAACTACAGTATAAAAATTGGTGAAGTTACAGCCGTTAATTTTAACAATCAGCGCTTTAGTATTTTGATTAAAAAATTTGAAGAAGTAGATAAACAAAGTGTCGCATTACCAAGGCGTGCATCGCTTGAGTTTATTGCTTTAAAAATAGATTAAAAAAGCACCTTAGGTGCTTTTTTATCTCGGGTGCCGTGACCTTTGAATATTGAAAAATCAGCAACCTCTTAATTAACTACGGTATTTTGGTCGATAATTATCGACCCACAAACGTGTTGCACCACACACAGCTACAGGCATAACTATTAAGTTTACAAAGGGTATAGCCGTTAATAACATAACAGCAAAACCAAACCCGTATGATAAACCTTGCTTAGATTTTAAATCGTCTTTCATCTGCTTAAAGCCAATTTTATGGTTATCAAACGCATAGTCTTCATACTGCACCGCGTACATCCAACAGGTAAACAAAACCCATAGTATTTGTCCAATGACAGGTAAAACCCAAAGTAGTATGAAAAAACCAATAGCGCGAGGAAGGTAATAGCACAACTTCGTCCACTCACGGGCAAGCATTCTAGGTACATCTTTAACTAATTCGGAAAAACCATCATCGTTAATTTTTTGACCCGTTAAATAAAGCTCAACTTTTTCGCTTAATAAAGCATTGAATGGGGCTGCAATAAAATTAGTGATTATAGTAAATAGCATACTGTAGCTAAATAATACGACTAATACAGCAATTGGCCACATTAGCCACTCAAGCCAGCTTAACCATTCTGGTAGCATGTTACTGATGTAGCTAAAGCTATCACTTAGCCATCCAAATAAGAAAAACAACGAACTACCAAATAGCAGAACATTAATTAAAAGCGGGATAAGTACAAAGCGCTTTAACCCTTTTTGACTAATTAATTTAAATCCCGAAAAAAAATATTCCATACCTTGTGTGATCTGCACTGTAACCTCAAAAAATATTTACCATTAGTTATAGTATAAATAGCTTAATAATTTTGAACAGTAATTTTAAGTAACAAAGTGTTAGCTTTAATGTTGCGGTTTTGGTTATATAGTAATTACAGGTGTTTAGTAATATGCAATTATGATTAATCAATGTAGACCCGGTTAGTTTTTTATTAATAAAAGAATGAACTTACTAATCATGACTATACTGAACTTTACTACGTAGAAAAAAAGCATCTACCAGAGGCTTTTTGTTGTATCAATATGTATAAATAATGCGAGCAAGTGAAAATGGGTACGGATAGGTTAAAAAAGTTATTATCTCACCAGCAAGGCATTTTATCTAAAATTGCATTAGGGGTACCTTTAAATGAGGTGCTTACTGAAATTTGTTTATCAATAGAGCAGATTATTAATGATGAATCTGCTAGGTGTTCCATTTTATCAGTTAAAGGCGATCAGCTTTTTCATTGCGCAGCCCCTAATATTCACCCAGAGTACTGTAGTTTGCTTAATGGAGTTCACATAGGACCAAAAGTAGGTTCATGTGGTACTGCAGCATTTTCGAGATCGCGCACAATTGTAGAAAATATTGAAACCTCACCGCTTTGGGAGGACTTTAAAGATTTAGCGCTAAAGTTTGATCTTAAGTCATGTTGGTCAACACCTATTTTTTCAACTCAAGCTGATTTGTTAGGCACCTTTGCTATTTATCACAGCACCCCTAAAGCCCCATCAGAGCAAGATTTAGAATTAATAGATTTTTTTGTACACTTTTCAAGTATTGCTCTTGAGAAAAGTAACGAATTTGAGAAGGCAAAACAGCTTGTCTTTAATTTACAGCACAGTAATGAAAAATTTAAAGCCTTCACCAAAGTAATGCCTGATCTCATCCTCATTTTAAGTGAGGATGGCACATATACCGATGTTTATGGTACCTCTAATGAGTTACTGCTTGATTCGACCACGGATCTTATTGGCGAAAATGTTAAAGACCTACTTCCTCAAAAAGATGCGAAGATGATAATGGATGTCATCGAAACAACACTCTCGACTAACGAGATGCAAATATTTGAATATGAATTAAATGTTCCCAAAGGGGGCATAGTTTTTGAGGGACGAGCTGCCGCTCTAGATCATTACAATCCCAGTAGTCCTACAAAAAGACATGTAGTGTGGATGGCCAGAGATATTTCAATAAAGAAAAAGGCTGAGCAAGAAGTTCATAAACTCGCCTTTTACGATCCATTAACTAATCTTCCAAATAGAAGGATGCTTAGCGACAAATTAAGCCGATGTGTAGAGAGTGTTAAGCGTAATAAAAATATAGGGGCATTATTATTTTTAGACCTAGATAACTTTAAGCGTATTAATGACTCGTTAGGGCACAGTGCGGGTGATGAAGTACTTGTAGAGTTATCAAAAAGGTTAAGCGCAATAATAAAAGGCTCAGATACACTGGCCAGAGCGGGTGGTGATGAATTTATTATTTTGCTTAAACACATAGGGCAAAATACAAAGCAGGCAATTCTAGAATGTAAAGCCGTCGCTAAAGAAATTCAAAGAGCTTTTCATGATAAGTTTGAAGTGGGCAACCTTGCATTTCAAGTAAGCTGTAGCATCGGTATTTGCCTAATTGATAGCGTAAACGCACAGGCTGACAATATATTAAAATTTGCAGATACTGCTATGTATTGTTCTAAAAATAAAGGGGGTAATAGCAGCAGCTTTTACGACCCAGCCTTGCAAACACTACTTGAAAAGCAAACAGAGCTAGAAACCGACATAGTGAGAGCAATTGCGTCTAATGAGTTTTGTGCTTACTTTCAGCCACAAGTTAATACGCAGGGTGATGTTGTTGGTGCTGAAGCACTTATTAGGTGGAACCATCCTCAAAGAGGGCTGATAACAGCAAACGAATTTATACCTATTGCAGAGCAATACGGACTTATTCAAAAACTACAAAATATTGTTTTGCATGATATATGTATTTTAATTAATGAGCTTAAAGCAAGCGCTATCATTGACGACTCGTTTAGTGTTTCAATTAATATTAGTCAAAGTCAGTTCAATTCATCAAATTTAAAAGGTGAGCTGTTCAACACTATCAATGAATTTGATATTCGAGCATCACAAATTAAGTTAGAAATAACCGAGTCAATGCTCTCTAGTGATATAGATTATACAATTAGGCAAATGAAAGAGCTCATTGCGGCTGGCTTTTTATTTTCGATTGACGATTTTGGAACTGGATACTCTTGCTTAGCTTACTTAAGTGCGTTTCCTGTTAAAGAATTAAAAATAGATAAAAGCTTTATTGATAAAATTTTAGATAATGAGATTGGCTTTAATATCGCGCAAACAATTATCAGTTTAGGAAAAAGCTTAAACTTAGTGGTCGTTGCAGAAGGCGTAGAAACAACAGAGCAGTATGACTTACTTAAAAAAATGAATATTGACACTATGCAAGGCTACTTAGTTGCAAAGCCGATGGATAAAGAACGTTATTTAAAATGGCATAGTGCTAATAGCAATCCGCAATAATACTTAATCAATTAGAGGGATTAAATCTGGCGGTAACTGTGTTAAAAAATTCTGTCTTGTTATCGACACGATTTTCTTATCTCAAAATAGATCATTTAATTGAGCAAATTGGTACGAAATGCTCTTAGAGCTTAATTACTTAAAGGCCAGTATTTACTAATTGGTAATAACCTAACAAAAACTTCCCATATGCAAGGTCATTTTACTTTTTCTAGCTGCTAAAATTCCTCAAACTATATGCTAAATAAGGACTAAAGATTTTTTGGTTAAACAATGCTAAGCTATGCCCGCTTGAATATATTATTTAAAGCTTAATAAACTTATAACAATGAATGGAAGCTTTATGCAGTTAGTCGATTTGAACCCTAATGATCCCGATGTAGTAAATGTATTTGACGATATAGACCGACTTATAAATTCTTTATACCCTGTTGCTACAGCGCAGTCTCTGGAGTTAAACGAATTAACCTTACCTAATGTGTATGCTATTGGTTTAAAAACTGATGAAGGTATTATTGCCTGTGGTGCGATTGTAGAGAAATTTGATACTCAGCCTTATGGCGAAATAAGACGTTTATATGTAAAACCAAGTCATCGTGGTAAAGGGCTATCAAGACGTATTATGCAGATTTTATTACATCAAGCTGGCGAAAAGCAAATCCCGTTAATACGTTTAGAAACAGGTCCAAAACAAATAAAATCAATCAATTTATATGAAAACTTAGGCTTTAAACGCTGTAGCAGTTTTGGCTCATATGTAGATAATCCACAAAGTGTATTTATGGAGTTAGGGCTTAGCCAATAAGCTTATTAACGCTACGACATGTTAAAGCTTAATGTGTCGTAAATATCTGGCCTCATTATTACCTTGTAATAAAAGTCATACTCAAGCTATTAACTATAAAAGCAGCTTTTATAGTGATGAAAAAAATACTTCACTGTTTTTAACACCTGTCTTCGTATAAAATCTGCCTCGATAATTAGTGACTAACTTACAAAGCGAGAATTTTTATCTTTTCTAAAAGTAGCAATAAACAAATGAGCGAAATAACAGTAGTAACCCACAATGGTAATTTTCATGCAGATGACGTTTTTAGTATTGCGGTACTTAAACATGTTTTGCCAACGTTTAAACTGGTACGTACTCGCGATAAAGCGCTTATAGAAAGTGCCGACTTTGTAATTGATGTAGGTGGCGAATACGATCCTGAAACTAATCGCTTTGATCATCACCAACGCGGTGGTGCAGGCGAGCGAGAAAATGGCATTCCTTTTTCATCATTTGGTTTAGTGTGGAAAAAATACGGCTTAGCGCTGTGTGATGATAACCAAGCCGTGGCTGATAGAGTGGATTCAGGCTTAGTTTCAACCATTGATGCCATTGATTGTGGTCATGTTGAAGGTGTATCAAAGGGAATAAGCTTGAGCCAAACAATCTCAATGTTTAACCCTACGTGGGAAGAAGAGAGTAACTTTGATACCTGTTTTGATGAAGCTGTTGAATTTGCAGCTCGCATGCTCATTCGTTTTATCGCCTCAGCTCACGGTAGTGTAAATGCAAAGGCGATCGTTGCTAAAGCAATCGAAAATGCAGAAGATGCCAGAGTTATAGTGCTTGAAAAATACACACCGTGGAAAAAAACAGTGCATATTTTATCAAGCGATGCGCTATACATGGTTTACCCATCGCATTCTGGGCAATGGATATTACAAACAGTACCCGTTGAGCCTGGCTCGTTTGAAGATAGAAAACCGCTTCCTAAAGCATGGTCAGGTTTATCTGATCAAGCGTTTGTAGATGAAACCGGTATTGATGACGCTGTGTTCTGTCACAATGGCTTATTTATAGCGGGCACTAAGTCGTTTGAAAGCACAATGAAGCTTGCCACTATGGCGCTTAGCGAATAACAACGCAGATTCATAACAAATACTAAGCATAACAATTTATATAGATTGTTATGCTTGTTATCTTAGCGTGGAGCATTATGTTTGAACTAAAAACAATCGCACTTTTTACTATTACAGCCTTAGCAGAAATAGTGGGTTGTTATTTGCCTTACCTTTGGCTTAAGCAAGATAAAAGTATTTTACTTTTAATTCCAGCGGCTTTAAGTTTGGCATTATTTGCATGGTTGCTATCCTTACATCCTACTGCAGCAGGGCGCGTGTATGCAGCTTATGGCGGCGTATATATTTGCGTTGCGCTGTTATGGTTATGGGTTGTTGATGGCGTAAAGCTTACTATGTGGGATATTATTGGTGGTTTAGTTGCACTGCTAGGTATGGCTATAATTATGTTCGCACCAAAAAGTGCATAGCTGGCTCATACTCAATAAATAAAAAGCGCCTATTTATAGGGGGAAACACATATAGGCCCTGCCTTGGCTAAAAACTAAATGCACAGCTGCAATTTCTACCTCCAAAGATAAACACGCCCTAGTGCTATTTAAAGTCCTACCTCGATTATTTTCAAAGTGCCAATAAAATATAACAACTTCAATACGACAGGTAGTACCTAACGCTACATATGCGCCAAGCAACTATTGAAGTTGGTGGATGTTATGCTGAGCGTTTTAGAAGTGCAAATTATATTCAATTTAAAAATATATGGGTATTACTTGGTCACAACACGTTGGCTAAACTGTAAGTAATTTGAGGCGTTGAGAACGCCTTGCTCTAATCCATCAAAAGTAAATTCTATAAACAAAGTAACTCAAGATTAATTTTAGTGAATGAGCTAACTCATTTTTGCTAATAAAATTTATAATGAGTCATTTAAAAACAGCCATTTTTTACAACTTTTCTTATCTTTAACAATCATCAAAGTCCTATTTTATATACGCTGGAGGGCAATGCGTGATTGGTTGTTTTTTTAACATTAAAAATCACTCGTTACGAGTAAAAATACTTGTTGGACTTAGATCTCTATTTTTCTTTTAATGCGCGGCACTAGCCGAGTTGGCACTAATTAATTAAATAAAAGAGAAAGATAAATGAAAGAAACAACATCACTAGAACAAGCTCGTACGAGCTACAATGTTCGTCATTGGAGCCAAGGTTTTTTTGGTATTAATGATCAAGGTGATGTGTATGTTGCGCCCAAGGCTCATGCCCCAGAGCAAACCATTGCATTAACAGATATCGCAAAGCAACTACAAGATAAAGGTTTAAGCTTACCTGCTTTAGTTCGTTTTCCGCAAATTTTACACCATCGTGTACACAGCTTATGCGGCGCATTTAATACTGCGATTGAAAACTATGGTTACCCTAAAGACTACCTATTAGTTTACCCAATAAAAGTAAACCAACAACGTGAAGTGGTTGAGGAAATAGTAGCAAGCCAAGCACAAGTAGAAAAAAAGCAACTTGGTTTAGAAGCAGGCAGCAAGCCTGAACTACTTACAGTATTAGCATTGGCTGAAAAAACCAGCGCCGTTATTGTATGTAATGGCTACAAAGATAAAGAATACGTACGTTTAGCACTTATTGGCGAAAAGCTAGGTCATAAAGTGTATATCGTACTTGAAAAGCTTTCTGAGCTAGACATGGTACTTAGCCAAGCAAAAGAGCTTAACGTAAAACCACGCATTGGTATTCGTGTACGTTTAGCGTCGCAAGGTAAAGGTAAATGGCAAGCGAGTGGCGGCGAAAAATCAAAATTTGGTTTATCTGCATCGCAAGTTTTGCATGTAGTTAATCGTTTAAAAGACGCAAACCAGCTTGATTTACTTCAGCTAGTACATTTTCACTTAGGCTCACAAATGGCGAACATTCGTGACGTACGTTTAGGTGTAAGCGAAGCCGCGCGTTTTTATTGTGAGCTACGTAAACTAGGCGCAGAAATTGATTGCCTTGATGTAGGTGGTGGTTTAGCTGTTGATTACGACGGCACACGTAGCCAGTCGCATAACTCTATGAATTACAGCTTAGCTGAATATGCAAATAACATTGTGTACACCATTGGTGATACATGTAAGCAATATGAGCAACCAATGCCGACTATTATTTCTGAGTCGGGTCGTGCGCTTACAGCGCATCATGCTGTGCTTATTTCTAATGTTATTGGTACTGAAAGCTATACGCCAGAAGAGTTAGTAGCGCCAGCGGCAGATGCACCCCTGTTATTAAAAAACATGTGGGCATCGTTTGTACAATTAACTGATTTAACGGATGACCGTGCATTAATTGAAATTTATCACGACAGCCAAGGTGATTTAGCTGAAGCGCATAACCAATTTGCACTCGGTTTATTAGACTTATCGCAGCGTGCGTGGGCTGAACAAATTAATATTCGTATTTGTTATGAACTTAACAAGCACATGGATAACAAAAACCGTTTTCATCGTCCTATTATTGACGAGTTAAACGTACGTTTAGCCGATAAGTTTTTTGTAAACTTTTCGTTATTTCAATCGCTTCCAGATGCATGGGGCATTGATCAAGTGTTTCCGGTATTGCCATTAAGTGGCTTAACTGAAGCACCAAAAAAACGTGCTGTATTACTTGATATAACCTGTGATTCAGATGGCGCACTTGAGCATTACGTAGATGGACAAGGTATTGAAAGCACATTACCTGTACCAGAATTTAGTGCCGATAAACCTTATTTAATGGGCTTTTTCTTGGTGGGTGCTTATCAAGAAATTTTAGGTGACATGCATAATTTGTTTGGCGATACGCACAGCGCAATTGTTAATATGGATGAGCAAGGCGTTGCAAGTATTACCGAGATAAACCAAGGTGACACTGTTGCCGATATGATGCGCTATGTACATTTAGATGTTGAAAGTTTTCAGCAATCATACGAGCAGTTAGTAAGCACTAAAATTGAAAAACACGAACAGCAAAGCGTTTTAGACGAGTTGCAAAGCGGCCTTGATGGCTACACTTATTTAGAAGAGTTATAAGCAATGTCGACTTTGTTTGGTCACGCAGATCACTCATTGTACTCAAATGGGATGACGTTTTTACGTCGTCCTATGGTGCAAAATATTAATGCAATTGATGCAGACGTAGTCGTTTTAGGCTTACCGTTTGATTTAGCGACATCGGGTCGCCCTGGTGCACGTTTAGGCCCTGATGCGATTCGTCGTGCGTCGGTTCATTTAGCATGGGAAGACACTAAGTACCCATGGACGTTCCCGTTGTTTGAGCGCTTAAAGGTGGCAGACGCAGGGGACTTTACTTACCCCGTTGGCGATCCTGAATATTTTACTGCGCAACTAGAAATGGCTGCTGAGCAAATACTTCGCCAAGGTAAAACGCTATTAGGTTTAGGGGGCGATCACTTTGTGACGCTTCCGCTATTACGCGCTCATGCAAAAATACATGGCAAAATGGCGTTAGTGCACTTTGATGCGCACACCGATACCTATAGCAATGGCTCGCGTTTTGATCACGGCACTATGTTTTATCATGCACCAATGGAAGGGCTGATTGATGTTGAGCACAGTATACAAATAGGTATTCGTACCGACTTTGATCAAAGTAAACATGAGTTTGCTGTGATTGATGCAATGCAAGCCAACGATTTACATGCAAATGATATTGCAGCGCAAATACTTGAACGAGTAGGTGACCTACCTGTTTACTTAACGTTTGATATTGATTGTTTAGACCCTGCGTTTGCGCCTGGTACAGGCACTCCTGTGTGCGGTGGTTTAACGTCAGATAAAGTACTTAAAGTACTGCGTGCGCTAAAAGGCATAAACATGGTAGGTATGGATGTGGTAGAAGTATCACCTTCGTACGACCAAAGTGAGCTTACCGCTATTGCCGCAGCAACCATTGCGAGCGAATTACTGCATTTGTGGACGCATAAAAATAAGTACTAATTTTACAAATTAAATACTACAAAAAAGGGTATGCGCTTGCATACCCTTTTTTTACTTAGAGGTATCGATTATTCAGCAGCTTAATTTCCTTTAACCAAATAACGCTTAGCCCAATAAGAGGCAGGTTAGTAGTTACAGGGTTAAATGCTTCAATAAGTAATTGTGGCTGCATTACAACTACAGCGAGTAGAAGGCCAATTAACGCTAAAATATTTAAAATTACTAAGTGTTTATTTTTATAAAACACAAATAAACACAATCCAAATATAATTTCGCCAACACCCGCCGAACGTGTAATTAAGTCAGACACTTCTGCTGAAAAACCAGCACTGCCAGTCATTAATTTTTCAAGTGGTGCAATATGATAAAGCTTTGGAAAAAAGCCATGATATATCCAACTTAAACTCACTATGTAGCGAGCAAGTTGAATATAACCGCGATTATTTCCTAGCATTGTCAATACGCTCTTGTGCACTTGGGTGGCTAGATAAGTACTCTAAAAAGTCATTTACTTTTTCGAGGTGCTCGTTTTCGCTGGTATGGCTTTCTTGTAGGGCCTCTATTGCATCAGCAAAGTCATTACTCGAATACCCAAGCGACTCTAATTGAATGAGTGCAAAGGTATCTGCCTCGCGTTCCATATCTCGTGAAAACCCTTGCTGAGCAAACGATGCACCCGTACCTAATGCAACCTCTGCAACCCCTTCTAAATCACCAAATACAACCGCTAGCACAATCGTACTTGCGGCAGATTGTGCTGTAATACGTACGCTATGCTGGTGGACTACATGGCCCATCTCGTGTAGCAATACCGCTTTTAGTGCATTGGGTTTATCGGCAAGTAAATTTGCTAAATCATCAGTGACCACGATACGACCATGGGGTAGCGCGAACGCGTTAGCACCAAAGCTGTCTGATTTATAAAACGATAATCTATAAACCGATTGATCAAGCGATAACGCATTAAGCATACTTGTAAAATGTGCTTGTACTTTAGTTTGCTGCTCTGCGGGCAGCTCACTTGGGTCAAGCGCAATCTTTTTAATAAGTGTAAAGCTTTGCTCCCCCATTTGTTCCACAACATTACGTGGCAGGGTATCAACACTGTAAACAGCAATAGCCGGTACCGCTTTATAAAGTACTAACCACATAAAAAGCGGTGTAAATATTACTGCGGCTAAAATTGCCCATTTACTTTTTTCAAGACGCTCCATTACGTGATGGTTATTTTCTTTAAATGGCCATCTGTAACTTACATCTTGAGGGATAAAACGACTGCCATCTTCAAAGTTTAGTTCGTCGGCAAGCCCTGCCATCCCCGAACTTAATTTTAGACTTGAGATTGCGTGGTGAGCTATAACGTGTTCATCGTTGATAACTTCAATGTGTGTGTCGCTAATAGTTGCAACACACACTTGATAGTTACTCGATGCGATGGGGAAAAAATGTCCCTTTACATGCATAGTGAGCTCTTAAGTTAGAGAAAGGTCAATATCAAATACGTTTGCAGCTTCTTCAGCAAATGATGATTGCTGTTCTTGCGCGGTATCGATTAGGTTTAATGCACCAGGATAAATAGTGACGTTAGTTACATCAGCGAGCATTTTTGATGTACGTACTTTTGTCCATGGGTATGCAAGGCCTAAAGAAAATACAATAGCCAACATATTAGTTAATAGTAAAACAGCGAAAGGAATTGGTTTTAGCTCTGATTTAAATGTAGCAACGCCTTCAAAATAGCTGTTATCAAAAATGTGATTTCTAATAGCGGCGTGCCATACAGCAGAAACAATGGCAATCATTAGCACATAGGCAATCATCATAAAGATAGGAAGCATAACCATAGCTGCAGAGTTTTCTAAATTTTGTTGGTTTTCAATATCTACTAAGTTGAGGCCAAATAACCCTAAAATCCCCATAAATACCACCATGGTGATAGAGCTCACTACAAAGCAAATAAGCGCTGTTAAGTAATAGGTTTCGCCTTTTAGATTTACAGTAAGCGGTTTGTCACCGTAACTAATATTGCTATGGATATAGCTATCAATACGTTTTATAACGTAAGGCATTAATAAATAAAGCGTAAATATGCTGGCAATAGGTAATAGTATAAAGTTAACAAAGGCTTCGCCATAGCTGCCTTTAAAAGCAAAGCGAACATTACGATGGCGGGTCATACGCAGATTAAAACGTAAACCTTGGTTAATAATCCATGGCATTAAAAAGATAAAACCAAGAGCAATAAATAGGCCTAAAATAGGCATAAAGCTAATAGAGAATGTATAAATAAAAAATACAATAACCGCTAAAATCCGACCTTTTAAAATTTGTATTGGCGTTGCTAGGTAGTCAAAACTATGACCATCTATGCGGGTGTGGCCGTAAAAATAGCGATGCGTACGTACTTTAGCCCACGCTGAGTATATGCCAAGCGTAATAACGCTAAGTAATATATTTACAATCCAAATTCCAAAAAACTCACCGCCTTTACCACTAAACTGCACTTTTCCGCTAAAAATTGGTTCAGCAGGCTCATTTATTGGTGGGGTTGTTTCAGAGGGGGTAGGGTGTACTGATTCCATTAAAATTATATCCATGTTGTTTTTTTGTTAATTTACCCATTTTTAGTGCAAAATTCAATGTTTATAATTATCTCACCCTTCTGTAAACAGCTATAAATAGGCGTTTTAAGTATTGAGTTAAATACTCTAATACTTTTTTATAAATAAACCTCGCTGGTTTTATTTATTTGGCTGGTAACTGGGATCTTTAGCTTTTTAATATGCGATTTAGCTACTATACATAGTTAATGCTGCTTAAATGTAATGGCATTAATTATGTATTAAGCACACCTACGTACAATTAAGCTAATTGATTTATATGCCAAAATAATAGATTGTAAGAGTAGTGGGGATGTAAATTTATTTAGGTTTTACAGCTTTTATCACCGCTTTAAATAACATTAGGATATTTATTATGTTTCAAGCAGTCGTGTTAGGGGGATTAGAGTTTAGCCCGCTGATTGTTTACTTCCCAATTGCGTTTATTTTAACAGCGCTGACTCGTTTTGCTTTGCATCGACTAGATTGGCATGACCGTATTTGGAAAGTGGCTTGGTTTGAAGTGTCACTATTTGTTTGTTACTTGGCACTGGCCGTCTATTTACTAAGTGGAAGATAAATTGAATGATTAAATATCTGCGTATTACTTTTACTATCTTGGTTGTTATAGCTGCGGTTTTTGCTGGGCGTTGGGTATGGACTGACTACATGCATACTCCTTGGACGCGCGACGGTCGCATTCGAGCAGACATAGTTACAGTTGCTCCAGACGTGTCGGGTTGGGTGACTGCTTTAAACATTAAAGATGGTCAAAACGTACAAAAAGGCGAAGTACTTTTTAATGTTGATCAAAAGCGTTACCAAGCAGCGCTTGATAAAAGTAAAGCCAATACAGAAAATACGCTATATACATGGGAGCTTGCTAAACATAAATACGAAAGACGTGTTGAGCTAAACACTCAACAGGCAATAAGTGAAGAAACGCTAGAATCAACACGTATCAATACTAAAATTGCTGAGGCAAATTATAACCTAGCTAAAACAGAGCAAACAATTGCGCAATTAAATGTTGATAGAACTAAAATTGTTGCGCCTGCATCGGGACAAATAATTAATCTGAATTTACGCCAAGGTAACTATGTAGCTCAAGGCACACCTGTGTTTGCTATCGTGCAGTCAGATTCATTTTACGTAACGGGTTACTTTGAAGAGAGTAAAATACCGCTTATTTATCCTGATCAAGAAGCTAAAATAGCGCTTCTAAGCGGTGGTAAGCAATTAACAGGGCATGTAGTGAGTGTAGGTAAAGCAATTGCAAATACGAATACACAAAGTAACGGACAACTTTTACCGCAAGTGCAACAAACATTTAATTGGGTACGTTTATCGCAACGTATTCCTGTTGATATTAAGTTAGATTCATTGCCCGAAGATACACAGCTTAGCGCAGGAATGACCGCCACAATACATCTCGCTACACGTTAAGGGGAAGACAGTGGGCGTTGTATTACAAAATTTGTTTTTTCCTAAAAAACAGGCAATTATTTTTGCGACTAAGGGCGTTATAGCCATGGTAATGGCGCTTACTATTGCTATGTGGCTTAATCTTGAAAGACCTTATTGGGCGTTAGTCTCGGCTATATTTTTGCAATTACGCCCGCAAAGCGGATTGGTTATTGAAAAAGCAATTTGCCAAATAATAGGCACCATAGTGGGTGGTTTATTTGGCATATTGCTTTTAACTCAGTTAATTCTCTACCCTTATTTAGCGCTCGGTGCACTTGCATTATGGTTGGGGGTAAACTCTGCGTTATCGGCAATGGTACGCCAAGCAAACTTTGTTTATGCGTTTGCTATGGCAGGTGTAACAGCCGCTATTATTGTACTTTTAGTCATGGTTACTCCGGCAATGGTAAGCAGTCAAAGCATATTTGATATTGCACAAGCGCGCGTGAGTGAAATAGTAATAGGCTCAATATGTGCAGGCCTTGTGAGCCATTTATTTTGGCCTGTAAAAGTTAAACACTTACTGCAAGTACAAGCGCGGTCGGTTATAAACCAAACGTTAGATTATTTAGTAACTGAGCTTGATTCTAAAGGCTCGCACGAAAATCGTCATCAGCAAATAGATGGCATTATGGCAACATTAGGATCAATAAACGAAGACTCTAGCGCAGTAAGGTACGAAGGGCCAAAAGGTCCAGGGCGCTCACGTGCTGCAAATCAATTGTCGCAAAAAGTACTTTCTTTACTGGCTTCAATTCAAATAATTGGTCGCCTGCAACGAAACCACGCAGACCTCATTACTCCCACATTAGACAAATTAATAAGTAAACTTAAACACGTATTCGCGCAAATTAAAGAATCTGACGATTTTGATTACTGCGCCGAACAAGTTAAAACACTGCGTAAAGAGCTAACCGACTATAGAGCAAATACGGTGTGTGATTCGCCATTTGAATCTCACATGCTCAATGTGAGCTTAGAAGTGGCAGCCGACTTAACAATTTTACTACGGGCATACAGAGCTTTAGAACAACGCGATAAAACATTATTAAATGCACCCAGTATGCTTACATATCGCGACCCATTAGCTGGCATTATTGTTGGATTTAGAACTGCTTTGGTGTTTTCTATCGGCGCATTTATTTGGATTAATACAGGTTCTTCAGCTGCATTATTAATTATGATATTACCGGTCATATTTTCGATAATGCTGGCGCGAATACCCTTGGCTATTTTACAGGTTGTAATTAAACGTTTATTGGCAGGTATAATTGTTGCTACTTTTGTAACTATTTTTTATGCGTTAAATTTACTGTCGCAAAGTGGTGGGCAATTAGAAATATTGTTGCTTGTATTAGCTGGTCCGTATTTTTTGGGTTTGCTGTTACTCGCTGATCAACAAACGCTGCCATACGGCTTAGGGTTTTGTATTCCATTTACTATTTTGGTTAGACCCAGCACGGATATGAGCCTAGCTTTTTCAATTGATTATACACTCAGCTCTGCAATCGCGATTTTTGCTGGCGTGAGTATTTTATTTTGGATTTTTCAGTTATTTACAGGACCAAGTGTTCAGTTACTTGTTCATCGTGTTTTTAAGGCTACCTATAAAGATTTACTCGAAATAAATACACATCAAACTCCGAGTATTTGGTACAACCGCCGCATGGCAGATAGGTTAATACGCTTAACTAATTACGATCAGGGCTCACACTCACGCGCCATTACTGACCTTGCCCTAACCGGCTTAAACTTAGGACATGCCTCAGTGCGATTAAACTCAATTTGCGAAAATCTTGCTGGTGACACAAAGCTAAAATATTTAAATGAATGGCAACGCACGTTGGCTGATGCATTTATGCTGGCTACCAAAGGTAAGTTTGATGAAAACTTTAAGCAAGCGTCTGATAATCTTTATAATGAATTAGCCGCATCTGTTGGTGATTCAAACCAATTAGAGGCAATAAAAGGGATGTTTATTCGCATTAATCTGACTTTTGAAAGAAGTGCCAGCAAGATAAATTAACCCCATTCGCTGCTTTTCGAGTTCAGATGTTATAACGAAATCTGTTATACTTAATGGACAATTTTATGGGGCTGTTATGATTTCAAAAAACCAACTCAAACTTATTCGCCAACTTGGCCAAAAAAAGTACCGAAAGCAATATAATCAATACCTTGTACAGGGTGAAAAAAACGTACTTGAGTTATTAAACAGCCCATTAAATGTGGTTAATATTTTTGCTACAAACGAATTTATAAATGCATACCAAAGTGAGTATCAGCACGCTAATTTTATTGAAGCGGATGAAGAGATCCTCACTAAAGCGAGCACATTAGTTAGCAATAATGCAGCCATTGCGATTGTTGATATGCCAAAGGCGGCTTTACCACAAGCAAATGGCTTAATACTCGCGCTTGATGGCGTATCTGATCCTGGTAATTTAGGCACAATAATTAGAGTAGCCGATTGGTACGGTATTAAACATATAGTAACTAGCACCGACAGCGCTGACGCTTACAACCCTAAAACAATTAGCGCCACAATGGGCTCGTTTGTAAGGGTATCGGTAAGCCAAGTAGATTTACCTGATTACTTACAGTCTTTAAATTTACCTGTTTACGGTGCTTTTTTAGATGGACAAAGTGTACATAAAACCCAATTTACGGGCTCAGGCGTTTTACTAATGGGCAGTGAGTCGCATGGTATACGCGAGACATGTGCAAAGTTAGTGACCAATAAAATAACCATTCCCGCTTTTGGTGGTGCAGAGTCACTTAATGTTGCAATGGCGACCGGTATCATTTTAGATAACTTTAAACGACAAGCTTAATCTATTAGTAAATTATGGGTTAAATTGTTTATGACAAATAACAATAATAAATTGGTAATAACAACAAGATGCGCTTAAGCACTATTAAATTAGCGGGCTTTAAATCGTTTGTAGAGCCCACTAAAATTCCATTTCCTGATCAAATGACGTGTGTTGTAGGCCCTAATGGCTGTGGCAAATCTAACGTTATTGATGCAGTACGATGGGTGCTAGGTGAAAGCTCTGCTAAAAACCTGCGTGGCGATGCCATGACCGACGTTATTTTTAATGGCTCAACTAATCGTAAAGCCATATCACAAGCTTCTGTAGAGCTTGTTTTTGATAACGATAAAGGTAGTCCTTCAAACACATTTGCCGACAGAAACCAAATTGCCATTAAACGCTTAGTAACGCGCGACGGGCTATCGCTGTACTTTTTAAATGGCAGTAAATGCCGTAAGCGTGATATTACCGATATATTTTTAGGTACAGGTCTTGGTCCGCGTAGTTACGCAATTATTGAGCAAGGGATGATCTCGCGCTTAATAGAAAGTAAACCACAAGAATTACGCGTATTTTTAGAAGAAGCTGCTGGTGTTTCTAAATACAAAGAGCGCCGCCGCGAAACACAAACACGCATTAAAAGCACCCGCGAAAACCTTGAGCGTTTGTTAGATGTGCGTAAAGAGCTGCAAAGCCAGTTAGATAAATTGGCTGTGCAGTCGGTTGATGCAAAAAAATACCGCGAGTTAAAAGCGCAAGAGCGAACGTTAAAAGGGCAAATTGCGGTTTTAAAATGGCAAAAATTACACCAGCAGCAACTTGAAAAAAGCGCCAAAATTAAAAAGCTTAATGACCAAATTTCGTTTTTTAAAACCGCTAACTCAGGGCATGACGATGTACTTGCAAGCTTAGAAGGGCAAGTACAAGCTCAGCAAGATAAACTAAGCGATGCACAGCACCAGCAACATGTAATACATACCGAGCTTACCCGCGCTGAGCAACAGCAAATAAATGTAAAGCAACAAACTCAAACGCTTAAACAAAATTTAATTAAATTACAGCAACGCCAAACCCATAGCACTGAAGTTAAAATGCAGCAGCAAATTGTGTGCGAGCAACTAAATGAAACCCTGCAAGAGGCAAGTGAAAACGCGTTAATGTGCGAAGAGCAAGTAAGGAAGTTAACGCATGAGCTTGAGGAATTATTAGCACTGAAGCAGCGCCACAATACACACTGGCAAACTTTGTGTGAGCAACAGCAGCAACTTAATAATAATGCGCAACTGCATAGCAGTCACATTAAACAAACTCAGCAGCAAATAAGCCACGTTAACGAGCAAATTGATCAGTTAAATGCGCAGCTTACTGACTTACAAAGTAGCGATGTAGAACAACAATTAACGCAGCAAACACAGCAAACACAAACATTAACCCAAGAACTTGCCGCTAAACAAACAGCGCACACGCAGTGCAGTGCTAAGCTTGAAGTGCAAAATGAGCGTGTTAATAACTCACAAAAGCAATATTCGACGCTTACTCAAACAATAAATGAGTTAAAAGCCAGTATAACGGGGCTTAAAAGTACATTAGGGCTTGATGAAGAAAGTGAAAGTACTAATGGTTTGTTTAATCAGCTAAGTGTTAAAGAAGGCTTTGAGCCCTTAATAGAGCAAGCACTTAAATCGCTAGAGCACTTAAATGTAAGTGAGCAGCAAGCTGATAATAGTGTGTGGCCAATTAGTACTAAGCACATTGCTGAAAATAGCTTAGCGGCATTCATAACAAGCGGCGTGTACCCAGATCATTTAACGCGCATTGCTTATAGCGAGAGCGGTGATCTAACGCTCTTAAAAGATGCTTATTATACAGCCGTTATGGATAAAAACGGTGCTTTATATGGTCGTAACTGGCATGTAAGTGCCGATCGAAATGCCGAAAACTCATTGCTTTTAAAACATAAGCAGTTGCAGGATAAAGCTCAGCAGTTAACCAATGCCGAGGATGAGCTAAAACAAGTAACACACACTCGTGATGAACATACAGCTGATCAAATAAAGTTAATTAACGAGCAAAGCGAGCTAAAAGAAGCCATACATGAGCTTGCGCAAAATATAGCAGTAGCCGGTACACGCAGCGATATGCTTAAACAGCAAGTAGCGCACTTTAAGCTGCAACTAGAAAAGCTACAGCAACAAAAACAGCAATTAACCACCCAGCTTTTGCAATTAAATACCGTGCTTGATGAGCAAACAGAGCAATTTGAAGTGTTAAATGAGCAGCAACTCAACTTAACGGATGAGTTAGACGCTGCAAATAGCCTGCGCTCACAAAGTGATAAAAGTTATAGCGAAGCATTAAGCATGCTTGAGCAATATAAAACGCAAGCGCATAAGGCAACGCTCTCAGAGCAAAAGGCACGCAGTGAATGGCAGTTAAGCCAAACCAAATTGAGCCATGCAGAGCAAGAGCACGTTAGTGCATCTGAAGGTGCACAAGAATTACTCAATGAAATAGAAGAACTGCTTATACCAGAGCAAGAGCTTAGCGATAAAATAACGCAGTTTTTAGTACAGCATCAAAAAGGTGAGCAGGCCCTGGTAATGCTACAAAAAGAATTAGCTCACGCTAAAGAAAGTTTAAATAGCAAGCAAGCAAGTCTTAAAAACTCACAAGGTGAGCTGGTGGGCTTGCAAGAGCAGCATCAAAAGCTAACAATTGAAGAGCAAAGCTTACTAATAAAAGCGCAAGTTGCGCTCGAACCATTAGAAGAGCTAAAGCAAAGCTTAAAAGCAATACTTGATGAATTACCTGATTCATTGAATTTAAGTGCAGCGCAAAATCAGTTAACCGGATTTACTAATCAGTTAGATAAATTAGGTGCAGTAAACTTAGCGGCAATAGAAGAGTTTGATTTAGCTAAAGCTCGTAGTGATTATCTTGATAATCAATTAGATGATTTAACAAAAGCGTTAAGTACCCTTGAAGGTGCAATTCGTAAAATTGATAGTGAGACCAAAACACGCTTTAAAGCGACGTTCGATCAAGTTAACGAAGACTTTGCAGAGCTATTTCCTAAAGTTTTTGGTGGTGGTAGTGCGTATTTAGAATTAACCAGTGACGATTTACTCGAAAGTGGTGTTAGTATAATGGCAAGACCACCGGGTAAGAAAAATTCAACAATTCATTTGTTAAGTGGTGGAGAAAAAGCGCTGACCGCATTATCATTAGTGTTTTCTATATTCAGGATCAATCCAGCTCCTTTCTGTATGCTGGACGAAGTAGATGCACCATTGGATGATGCCAACGTTGTGCGTTTTTGCCGTTTGGTTGAAGAAATGTCACAATCAGTGCAGTTTATTTATATTAGTCATAATAAAATTGCGATGGAAATGGCTGGTAGATTAACCGGTGTTACTATGGCAGAACCTGGCGTATCGCGTATGGTTGCTGTAGATATAGAGCAGGCTGTGCAACTTGCACATGCATAAATTTTTATAACAAGTGTATTATTTTTAATTAATATACAGGTTTTAGGCATATCAAATAATAAAAGGTGAGGGGATGGCCGAACAATTAAGATGGGTTTTAATCATTATCAGTGTAGTTGTCATTGGTGGTTTATTAATACATGGATTGTGGTCTGTGAGAAAAAAAGACCGCCCAGAAGTATCTGATAACGAGCGGGTTGAACCATTACAAGAAAGCGCATCAGCTTCATCTAAACCGTTTCGAACTGAGGCTGAGCCAAAAGAGCCAATGCAAAACGAACGTGATGAGCCACAGTTTGGCGAGCTTAACTTTGATGCAAATGAGCCGCAAATAGATACAAGCGTGCCAGAAGTGCCGATTGAAGATGACCTAGAAATAGTTGATGACCTAGAAGCAAAAGAGCAAAGCGCTGAAGAAGCACCTGCCCAAATGTCTGACTTTGTTATTGTACATATTCAAATGCCAGAAGAGCTTAGTATGCAGGGCAGTAAATTATTGCCAGCAGTTAACACTTTAGGTTTTAAATATTCTGAGGAAGGCTTTTTTAATCGCCATTTAGATCCGGCTGGTCAAGGCCCTGTTTTATTTAGATTAGTAAATATGTACAACCCAGGTACGTTTGATATTGATAATATGGAACAGTTTAGTACCGCAGGGGTAAGCTTATTTATGACGTTACCGTGCGACGGCGATGGTCTAGCTGCATTTAATATGTTGCACAGCGCAGCTAAAAAGTTAGCGGATGAATTTGGTGCGCAAATTTTAGATGCTGAGCGAAATGAAATGACAGTAGATCGCGTAAGACAATATGTTGAGCAGGTTCGTTCTTTTTCAGCGTAAATAACGCATATATTATATTTTTATAAGCCACTGGACGGTGAATCGTCAAAGTGGCTTTTTTTATGTTTATTGAGGTTTAAATGTCTAGCAGCATTAGTGAGCAAGTTAATCATCTTCGTACTACATTAGAGCAACACAACTATAATTATTATGTGCTCGACACCCCCAGTATTCCTGATTCTGAATACGATAGGTTATTACGCGAACTAAGCGCACTTGAAACCGAGCATCCTGAATTTTTAACCGCCGACTCACCTACACAAAAAGTAGGCGGTGCAGCACTTAGTAAATTTGAACAAGTAGCGCACCAAGTACCCATGCTCTCACTTGATAACGCCTTTAGTGAAGAAGAATTCACTGCGTTTAATCGCCGTATAAAAGAGCGTTTAATGAGTACTGATGAGCTTACTTTTTGTTGTGAGCCAAAACTTGATGGTTTAGCTGTATCAATTATTTATCGTGATGGTGTGCTTGTACAAGCAGCGACTCGAGGTGATGGTTTTACCGGTGAAAACATTACTCAAAATGTAAAAACAATTCGTAATGTACCGCTTAAGTTACGTGGCGATTATCCGAAAGAGCTTGAAGTGCGCGGCGAAGTATTTATGGATAGCGCAGGTTTTGACAAACTAAATACTGAAGCAGAAAAGCGTGGCGATAAAGTATTTGTTAACCCACGTAATGCAGCAGCCGGTAGCTTACGACAACTCGACTCTAAAATTACCGCTAAGCGCCCACTCATGTTTTACGCATATAGCACTGGGCTTGTTGCCGATGGCAATATTCCCCAGGATCATTATCAGCAATTAGAAAAGTTGACTGATTGGGGTTTACCTCTGTGCCCAGAAACAAAATTAGTTGAAGGTCCAAAAGCCGCGCTTGAGTACTACAGCGATATTTTAACGCGCCGTAGCTCACTTAAATACGAAATTGATGGCGTAGTAATTAAAATAAATGAAAAAGCCTTACAAGAGCGCTTAGGCTTTGTAGCTCGCGCACCTCGTTGGGCTATTGCGTATAAATTTCCGGCACAAGAGGAAATAACCCAACTACTTGATGTTGATTTTCAAGTCGGTCGTACTGGCGCCATTACACCTGTTGCACGTTTGAAGCCTGTTTTTGTGGGTGGCGTTACCGTATCAAATGCAACACTGCATAACAGTGATGAAGTTGCACGTTTAGGTGTAAAAGTGGGGGATACGGTTATTATTCGCCGTGCAGGTGATGTAATCCCACAAATAACACAAGTTGTACTTGAACGCAGACCTGATGATGCCAGAGATATTGAATTCCCGACGACTTGCCCAATCTGTGATTCTCATGTTGAAAAGGTTGAAGGCGAAGCTGTAGCCCGTTGTACGGGTGGACTTGTATGTCCTGCACAGCGTAAGCAAGCTATTAAGCACTTTGCTTCGCGCAAAGCGCTGGATATAGATGGTCTTGGCGATAAGATTGTTGATCAGTTAGTCGATAGAGAACTTATAAAAACGCCTGCTGATTTGTTTATTTTAAAACAGGGGCATTTTGAGTCACTTGAACGTATGGGACCTAAGTCAGCTAAAAACTTAGTAACAGCACTTGAAGAGGCTAAAGGCACTACGCTTGCTAAGTTTTTATATTCATTAGGTATTCGAGAAGCCGGGGAGGCGACAGCACAAAATTTAGCTAATCACTTTCTAACCCTTGAAAATGTAATAAATGCCAGCATTGATAGTTTAACGCAAGTAAGTGATGTAGGCGAAATAGTAGCTGCTCATGTTCGTGGCTTTTTTGATGAAGAACATAATTTAGCAGTTGTTAATGCGCTGATAGATCAAGGTGTAAACTGGCCAGCGTTGAGCGCACCTTCTGAGGAAGAACAGCCGCTCGCTGGGCTTACATATGTACTTACAGGTACACTTAATACACTTAATCGCAATGATGCAAAAGCACGATTACAACAACTTGGTGCCAAGGTGTCTGGTAGCGTATCGGCTAAAACAGATGCGTTAGTGGCGGGTGAAAAAGCAGGTTCAAAACTAACAAAAGCACAAGACCTAGGCATAGACATACTAACTGAAGATGAATTAATTGAGTTGCTTATAAAGCATAACGGTTAGGAAAATGACAATGAGCCGATATGGGCCAGAATACTGGGATAAGTACGGAAGTTACCGTACGCCTATTGCATTTCATTTAAGTGTGCTTGTGCTATTACGCAGTTATTTTATTTGGGTTATTGCGGCTTTAAGCCGCAGGCCTGAACTAGATTTAATGTCGTTATTTTTTAAAAATAAAAATGATTTTTTTATCGCAATAACGATTGGAAGTATTGCAATAATACCGACTATTTTATTTTGTTTACGCAGACCACGAGATTCACACAGTGCAAGCAACAGGTTAGAAAGAATATGGCGACATATGCGCTGGCCTCTTATTTTATGTGCAGTTGTTGATTTAACATGGTTAAGTGTTCAAGCAGCGCATAGCCATTATCGATTTTCATCATTTTTAGCAGTACAAATGATGATTGTTTTATGGGTATTATGGTATTTGGTGAAAAGCCGCTATTTAACTGTTTTCTTTAATGATTGGCCTGAGCCGACAGAAAAGGCATCAGAAGAAAAAAAGCGACTTAAAAGGGATTAGTTGTGGACGCCGTAAATAAAAAAATAGCGATAGCTATATCGATAATAGGCTTTGTGCTTATTATTTTAATGATTAGCACTGAGCTTTTAGAGTTTATGTGGTTTAAAGCGTTATTTGGGTTATGGGTATTTGTTTTTTGCTCAAGCGTTTATAGGTTAACGCCTTTATTTAAATCAAGAAACAGGTTGGAGGATTTTATTCAGCGAGACGCCCAACACTTATTACTTTTTAGTTTGATGGGATTTTTTGATAAAAAGCACGGTCCAGATTGGTTAGTTATTGAGAGTATTGAACGTATAACGACAAAAGATGATGAGCTAATAATTTACAGTAATAACGAGCGCCAAATGAGTGTTAGTTTACCTGTAAAAAAAGCAGAGCTAGATAGTTTTATTAAACGAATACTTACCGACTCAGAAAAACAAAATATTACCTTTAGCTAAGAAAATCACCTTTAAGATTGAACGAGTTTTAGTCTTAAACGGTCAACACTCCTTAGCTGATCTTTAGTGTATTAAATAACGTAATAATTAGCCGTACTTTTTATGACTTTATAAAGTATAGCTAATCAACTATTCAATGAGGCTATTATGTTGAAGTGGAATGATGTTATTAACTTTGCCACCAATGGCAATCCTACCCCAAGTAAAAAAGTAGTCAAAACTGACGAGCAGTGGCGGATGCAACTATCAGAAGATGAATATTACGTAACACGTAAAAAGGGAACAGAGCGCCCAGGTAGCTCGGGTAGTTGTACATTACTCGAACCTGGCAAGTATGTGTGTATTTGCTGTGATAATCTATTGTTTGATGCTGATGAGAAGTTTGATAGTGGTACTGGTTGGCCGTCATTTACGCAACCTGCGACAATTGAAGCGATTGGCTATGTAAGCGATACAAGTCATGGTATGGAGCGCATAGAGGTGGTTTGTAACGTGTGCGATTCGCACTTAGGCCATATTTTTCCAGATGGTCCATTACCAACGGGTTTACGTTATTGCGTTAATGCCGCATCAATGAAAAAGCTCTAATATTTTATTTACTAGCGCTTTGAATATCTAAATTCATTTCTTTTGCTATGTGCAAAATCTTATCTAAACGCTGCGTCTGATCTGCTTGTAATTTAGTTTTATCAAGAAGGGCGTAGCACCTTCTAGCAAGATCCATATTAAATGAGCTGCCAGATTGCTTAGTTGAATCAAATAGGCACTGTAATAAATTAAGTGCGATACTTTGATTACGAGGCATGACTCTAAACGCTTGTGTAAAAGCTTCCAACGCAGTATTTAATTGGCCTTTATTAAATTGACTAACGGCATGGTTGTTAAGCTCTTTTGGACCCATTTTAATATCGCGTCGCTCACTTTGTTGCTGCTGAATATAACGTAAGTAAGTTGTGTCGCTAACTGCGGGATGTCTTTCACAGTGGCTAATTATTTGTGTGAATAAGGTTTGCGCCTTTTGATGAAACCCCAGTTCATGAAATGCTTTTGCTTTATCAAGTGCGCCATCAACCGATCGGATATGAGTATCGTCATCATCAAGTTGTTCAATTAGCTTTTTCGCTTTTTGATGCTCGTCTTTTAAGTAATGGAGTCGTGCATTAAGTACATCAATTTGAGCTTGATTTGTATTATTAGGAAACTGTTTTTTTAAATCATTAATGTACTGATTGGTTTGCCTAGAAATTCGTTGAATTTGATCGGTTTGATCAGTCGTTAGCGCAAAGTCGATACCTGCACGTGCTGCATTCAAATATACATCGGGGTGGTCGTGTATTGAGTGTTTTGCAAAGGTGGCTATATCTTTTTGAGTTAAATAGCTTTTTTCGTAGTCGTGATTAATTAGCGACACATTACTTAGCGATTTTTGGCGTGTGATATTTCGCGGTGCAATTTCTGCAGCTTGGCTTAAAAAGCTTTGTGCTAGCTCAAATTGATTTAGCTTTATTTCTAATCTGCCCAACAAATCAAGGGCTACTAAACGAGTTTCTTGGCGCTCTAACATTGTTTTGAGCATTCGCTGCGCCAAAATATGTTCGTTATTCGCTATAAGTGCTTCTACTAAGCCTACTTTTGCCCAAGCAAATTTTTGAATGTCGAGAACAGACTTAAAAAAGTCTTTCGCATCTTGAGCGCGCTTTAAGCGAAGTAAGGCATCACCTTTTAAGCGAAGTAGGATAGGGCTGTAATTATTATTTTTTTTATCCAGAGCGGTATCAATAAACTTAATAGCTTTTGAATCGTTACCATCATCAATTAATGAATACACTGTTTGTAAGTCATGTTTACGCTTTAAGATTCGTTCAATGCGTATTTTAAGCTCTTGTACTGTAAAAGGTTTAACTAAAAAGTCATCAGGCTGCAGCTCAAGAACACTATGAACGAGTGAGCCACTTGTTTCTGCTGAGATAAAAATAAAGCCAGTCGAGCTTTTTATGAGTTGCTTTACACGTAGCTCTTCATAAAGCTGGTAGCCATCTTGGTGTTTATTTAAGTTGAATGAGCAAACGATTAGATCAAATTCTTCACTTAAACACTGCTCTTTTGCAGAATTTGCATGATCAGCAAAGCGCAACTGCCGAAAGCCAAGCCTTTCTAACGATTGTTTCATATAGCTTTGAGCAAGTGGCTGCTCCTCTACTATAAGTATTTTGGCTTTTGAATAGATCTTAGTTGGCATTGGCTTAAGCGTAATTGTATTTAACACAGACTATAATCAACAGTTTAACTCCTTACAAGGGAATTTAAATGATAGCTGTATTTATTAGGTACTTAACTTTGCCTAATACGTTTATCTAACTACGAAGGTACTGAGCCGAATAACATAATTAAAAACTAAATAAGTAAAATTGATAACGCTATATTTGATGAGTGCTTTGATATGGAAGCTTAGATTTGAATAAAAGTATAAAATATATTTAAAGCAAGAAAGAGGAATTATTACTAGTAGAGCTACTGAATGATATTTATATGTGGTGGGTGATACTGGACTTGAACCAGTGATCCTCGCCATTATTTGTAAAGGGAGGCGATGCTCTCTTTTCTTACAACTGAGTTAATTACCTAAATAGGCTCTTTACGATAAATAATCAGAGGAATTAATATTAGATGATGTAGAAGTGCTTATATGTGGTGGGTGATACTGGACTTGAACCAGTGACCCTCGCCTTGTAAGGGCGATGCTCTCCCAACTGAGCTAATCACCCACATATAATAGGTATGCCTGTTATTTAATTCTTTATTATCAAATTAACGCTTGATGTAATTTGGTGGGTGATACTGGACTTGAACCAGTGACCCTCGCCTTGTAAGGGCGATGCTCTCCCAACTGAGCTAATCACCCAAATTACATTTTAATATGCACCACTGTAAATAGTGGTGGGTCGTACTGGACTTGAACCAGTGACCCTCGCCTTGTAAGGGCGATGCTCTCCCAACTGAGCTAACGACCCATATTAAATTTTAAAACGCGACTATTGATATAATAATAGGTTTATATGTGGTGGGTGATACTGGACTTGAACCAGTGACCCTCGCCTTGTAAGGGCGATGCTCTCCCAACTGAGCTAATCACCCACATATAAATTAAAACGCTACTATTAAAATAAATAGTACTGGACTTTAACCAGTGAACCTCGCCGTTACTTGTAAATAGCGGTGATGCTCTCTTTTTTCTAACTGAGCTAATCACCCATTTAGATTTTTGTAATATACACCATTTTAAAAAAATGGTGGGTCGTACTGGACTTGAACCAGTGACCCTCGCCTTGTAAGGGCGATGCTCTCCCAACTGAGCTAACGACCCATATTACATGCTACTACCTATATAGATAGTACTGGACTTTAACCAGTGAACTTCGCCATCTTTTATAAAAGGCGGTGATGCTCTCTTTTCTTGTAACTGAGCTAACGACCCATATTACAATTTTAAAACGCGACTATTAAATAATAATAGGTTTTATATGTGGTGGGTGATACTGGACTTGAACCAGTGACCCTCGCCTTGTAAGGGCGATGCTCTCCCAACTGAGCTAATCACCCACATATAAATTAAAACGCTACTATTAAAATAAATAGTACTGGATTTTAACCAGTGAACTTCGCCGTTGCTTGTAAGTAGCGGTGATGCTCTCTTTTTTCTAACTGAGCTAACGACCCATATAGAATTTAGATGTGAACACTTTAATTAAAAAGTGGTGGGTGATACTGGACTTGAACCAGTGACCCTCGCCTTGTAAGGGCGATGCTCTCCCAACTGAGCTAATCACCCACATCTAAACAACATCACATTGCTGCGTTGTTGTGGGGCGCTATTATAGATAGAGTTGGAAATGTGTCAACACTTGAATGATAAAAATGTACTGAGTGAAGCTTTTATAAACAATAGGATACTTTGGAAGTCTATTTTATCATCAAATTCAAGGTGGCAGTTCAATTAAGCACCTAAAAGTGAGCAGGAATTATAACTCTATTAATCTTAAATTTAGTTTTACGATACTCATTGTTTTTTTATTGGAGTCGTTTTTAGGATTATAATCCAGATGGATTAATATTAGGGTGAGTTATTTAGCTAATAGAGTTGGCCTTTAAAAATGAATTTAATTTAAACTTCCCCAAACGAATGATACTTACAATACTCTAAACTTTATTTTTGTACTTGTTTTATTTTTTATAAGCCAACCTAGCCAATTCGAAAGACGCACTCCTCACTAACAGCCTTTCGGGTTAAGACTAGGGCGTGTTGATCTATCGAGGTTAAATTTGCAGCAGTATGTTAGGTGTTTAGACAAGGCAGAGCCGATGTCGTCTGGTTACTCCCCATAGATAGGCGATAACGCAGAATAAAGACCAGACATGCGCTGCCCGAAGGATTCTGCCCAGGGATAATTACTCTTTGTTGCTCGGTTTTTACTTAGCCCACTAGGTTACAAACCTCGCGCCGCGATTAAATCGCCCCTAGATTGAACAAATTTCAATCCACAAAGGTCAACATGCCCTAAATAAATCACACATAGCTAAAGTTTTGTACATAGAATTACGAAGCTACAATGCTCTTTAAAAAATGTTCTTCAAACAATAACCGACTTTTCTCAGTACGAGCTACGCTTGTTATTAAGCGAGTGAAGGCTGTGGGCACTCTCAAACCCACATTTAAACTTTGGTTATTATAAGTAATTATAACTTTTAAAAGATTAAGGCAATTGGCGAGGCCTTAATTGGTAGTTTTTAGATAAATTCAATTTGCATATAAATGTATACCTTTGCTTTGATGTAGTTTCGTTGTATTAATTAGGGGGAGTAGGGTGTTGTTGAGTATTCGCTGCGATATAGTGATGTTATTATAAGCAGTAGGGCTAGAATATTATTCAAATTGTATTTTTTAGCACGCTTGATAGCCAGTTTGTTGAAAATTAAACCATTTAAATAAAGCTAGGTAAAAAACTGTTGACTTTATTTTGGGTGGTGCATAGAATGCGCCCCGCACTAAGCGATACACGATGTGTTTATCACGACGGGTATTGATTAAGTTGGGGCCATAGCTCAGCTGGGAGAGCGCTTCGCTGGCAGTGAAGAGGTCTGCGGTTCGATCCCGCATGGCTCCACCAAAAATTAGTGTTTTGTCCTAGGGTAGCAGTTTTCTGTGTCCCCATCGTCTAGAGGCCTAGGACACCGCCCTTTCACGGCGGTAACAGGGGTTCGAATCCCCTTGGGGACGCCACTTAGCTTTTATTAGTTAAAGGCGGTTTTACCGAGAAAATAGCGTCACAATTAAAGCTCGAGTCTTTACTTGTATTAAACGCAATTACCTTAAAGCTCATGATGTGAGTTAAACTTATCAATTGTCCTAGTGACACATTTATGTGTCCCCATCGTCTAGAGGCCTAGGACACCGCCCTTTCACGGCGGTAACAGGGGTTCGAATCCCCNTGTGTCCCCATCGTCTAGAGGCCTAGGACACCGCCCTTTCACGGCGGTAACAGGGGTTCGAATCCCCTTGGGGACGCCACTTACTATTTTAAGTATTGTGTAAAGCAGTGTGACACCGCACTCTCTATGCACGACGTTATCAAGAGTACTAATCTCTTGGGGACGCCACTTACTTATTTTCAATAGGGAAGTGAAGTGTTATTAAGAAAGCTCGCCTGAAACGAGTCTAAAAATTCAGTTGTCCTAGTGACAGATTTATGTGTCCCCATCGTCTAGAGGCCTAGGACACCGCCCTTTCACGGCGGTAACAGGGGTTCGAATCCCCTTGGGGACGCCACTTGCTTATTTTTAATAGGGAAGTGAAGTGTTATTAAGAAAGCTCGCCTGAAACGAGTCTAAAAATTCAGCTGTCCTAGTGACACATTTATGTGTCCCCATCGTCTAGAGGCCTAGGACACCGCCCTTTCACGGCGGTAACAGGGGTTCGAATCCCCTTGGGGACGCCACTTACTATTTTTATAGTG
>NZ_JADYXK010000072.1:0-554 GCF_015864275.1 Pseudoalteromonas sp. NZS11_1 | reverse complement strand
TAACGAGCCTGTAGATTAACTCGTTTTTAAATTTGTTTTTATTGATAAACAAACCATAGCTGAGTTCCTATTTTGGTTCAATTGATTACTGTATTTTTACGCAGAATATAGAAGTGTTTGATATTGTTTTAATTGGCGTTTTGGAAGGGATTAAAGGTGGTTGAGTGGCTTTTATTTAGGGTGAAAGGGCTTACCCTTCTTAATGCATCGTGTTTTGCAGCTTTTCTATATTATGAACAAGACAATACAGTTGCCATTGCGCATTCACTTTCGTTTGACCCCGTAAGGTCAATTTATTCATGCCTTTATTCACCGTAATATTCCCGAACACCGGTTCGATACACCCGAGTCGTTTGCTGTATTGTCGTCGACCTATGGGGCTGTCTATTTTTACTTTCATTTTGTCGATATAGCTTAGCTTTTTGCGTGATTCATTATTTATAAACTGTACTTGTCGCCCCGTTTTAATGGGTGGCTTTCGCATACATTGCTGTTGTAGTGGACATACTTTGCAATCTTTTAAGTAACCGCAGAATCGTGTGTATTGTTGGTTA
>NZ_JADYXK010000071.1:0-561 GCF_015864275.1 Pseudoalteromonas sp. NZS11_1 | reverse complement strand
GGAGTGATTCATGACTGGGGTGAAGTCGTAACAAGGTAGCCCTAGGGGAACCTGGGGCTGGATCACCTCCTTATACGATTTAGAACTTATTTGTTCGTAGTGTCCACACAGATGATTGTTATTGTAAAGAGAACAACACTTATTGTTTTGGGTCTGTAGCTCAGCTGGTTAGAGCGCACCCCTGATAAGGGTGAGGTCGGTAGTTCAAATCTACTCAGACCCACCACTTCTTATCTAATTAAGAAGATGGTTAAAACAATAAGTACCAGCATATGTGGGGCTATAGCTCAGCTGGGAGAGCGCCTGCCTTGCACGCAGGAGGTCAGCAGTTCGATCCTGCTTAGCTCCACCACTTACTTCTTAAAAATAAATATTCTTTATCGGGCCATTAACCGCCTGAGAATAGAGTGTGTTTAATTTTGAGAAGTTTTTACATCTCTTGCTCTTTAAAAATTTGGAAAAGCTGATAATAAAATTCTGATGAATACATTGTATTTATCAAGAGTTTTCAAAAGTAAAAAAAGAATGGTAGCAGTACCATTCAGTGCCATTTAGTTAACT
>NZ_JADYXK010000070.1:0-576 GCF_015864275.1 Pseudoalteromonas sp. NZS11_1 | reverse complement strand
TCATAGGTAGGTACTTAAGAAAAACATTAAGTACAGCCTTAAAAATTTGGCTCTACCCCATACTGAAATACTCCTGTTTTTCGATCGCGTTTGGGGTGTGCCCTAGCAGCATTTTTCCTCAGAAAGTCAAATGCTCCATTAACTGCATTTAACAATCCTTTCCTATGCTTCCTAATAATCGCTGTTAATATGCCAATCCACCAAACACCCGTTGTTTTTGCTACTGTCATTGTAGACATTTCAGTTTTGAATATCTTTTCAATACAGCCAGTTAAAAACCTTTTAAGCGTGGTTACTATTAAACTTACATAAATTAGCGCCTCTTGTAAGGTTGCGTTTGATGTTTGAAAGCCGCGTAAATTATTATAAGACTTACACTCCTTAAAAAGTAATTCAACCTGCCAGCGTAACCTATATAATTTGCCTATTTCAGTCGCTGTAAATTCATCAATAGATAAATTAGTGACTAAAAATGTATATTGTTTTTCTTTTTTTGACCAATACCCAACGACTCTTGTTAGCTTGTTTTTTATGCTAACATTCATATCAATAAGATCATTTTTAGGTAATTCGGGG
>NZ_JADYXK010000069.1:0-642 GCF_015864275.1 Pseudoalteromonas sp. NZS11_1 | reverse complement strand
TCAAACACTTCTATATTCTGCGTAAAAATACAGTAATCAATTGAACCAAAATAGGAACTCAGCTATGGTTTGTTTATCAATAAAAACAAATTTAAAAACGAGTTAATCTACAGGCTCGTTAGATTTACAAGGAAAGTTATGCAGAGTATCGACTATTTTCAATCAATTAAAAATAAAAAGCTGGAAGAATTATCATTAAACGAATTAGCTTATGTTCATTTAAATTGTGGTTCATATAATGAAATAAAAGATGCACTTCTAGAATCATCATTACCTTTAGTTATAAATGAGATTAGACACGCGAAATTTCAACGTTACTCTCAAAACTTCTTACCTGTAGCTGCAGCATTTACTGTTTTAGATCAACTTGGCTTCTGTTATTCGCGAAAAGACATTCCTGAATATAGTCAGGGGAACGCAAGTTCAATCAAAAAATCTCTATACTACTTTTGTGGTTTCCAAGATAATGATCAAGATACTAAAACACTTTATGCTCTAAGAAATTCGTTTTTACATACGGCTGTAGTGGTACAGTGATTTTGGCCACCCATTAAGAAAGAAATGTTATGCTAATTAAGCATACAAATTTGGGTGAAAAAATGACGAAATCAAAACGCGCAACATATTCAGCGGCAATTAAAT
>NZ_JADYXK010000068.1:0-646 GCF_015864275.1 Pseudoalteromonas sp. NZS11_1 | reverse complement strand
ACTTTGCAATCTTTTAAGTAACCGCAGAATCGTGTGTATTGTTGGTTATGGCTGTTTACATTGACCCCGCTTCGCCACATGGCATTGCCTGCAGGGCAGCGGCATGTTTGCGTTGCCTCATCATAATGAAAATCGTCTGAGGTAAATAACCGAGGCTTGCCTTTGCTGCGTTTTAGTCGGCGCTTTTCTTGCTCAGTTTCGTATGTTTCGCTGGCTTTAAATAGCGGATTTCGTTTTCTAAATTGGTTATCCGCAATGTAGGTATCGAACCCACTTTGCGCCATAAACTCAAGATTTACTTCGCTGTTAAACCCACTGTCTGCGGTGAATTTGATGGTGTGTTTATCTGCCATTTTTTCTGTATTGAGTTTAGCAAGCTGCTGTTTTAATTGTGCAACGGCTGGCTGTAAAGTTTGTTGTTCGCCCACTGAGCCCCACGCTTGTGCTTGCAGGATGATTTGATGTTTATCATCGTTTATCGCGATGCCGTTGTAGCCTTGAATTGTCCCTTTTGAGGTCGTCATCTTCGCACTATCTGGGTCAGTGATATTACTTTTAACAGGCTTGCCTTTACTGCCTGTTTTCTCTTCGTGAGTGGCTAAAAACTCGGTGATTTTATCTGCACTTTTATCCAGCTTTTCTTTTT
>NZ_JADYXK010000008.1:0-132105 GCF_015864275.1 Pseudoalteromonas sp. NZS11_1 | reverse complement strand
TAACAACCATTTGATCATGAATTGAGCTTCAACTCAATTTCTTAAGATCTTACCTATGACATGGATGTAGGTAAGGGGCGTGAGCAGGACGCGGAAGCTTTGCTCGGTTTTTACTTAGCCCACTAGGTTACAAACCTCGCGCCGCGATTTAATCGCCCCTAGATTGAATAAATTTCAATCCACAAAGATAAACACGCCCTAGTCTTAAACGGTCATTTTTTGCTTAAATTTATTTATAATAATTTTAAAACCTGCATAATTAATTTTTACTTCCTCATCCGTTGGTATCGCAATGAAAATCATCTCGACTAATATTTCTAAAATTAAAACTCTTATTCATAATGGTAAAGAGGTGAAAACAGGAATATTTAAAACCCCAACTAACGAGCCTGTAGTGATTGAAAAGCTAAACATTATAGGTGACGAGCAAGCTGATTTAGTTAATCACGGCGGGGTAGATAAAGCGGTATATGCTTTTTCGCACAATCATTATGAGTATTGGAAACAAACCCTCGAGAATGATAATTTGGCAGTAGGTGCCTTTGGCGAAAACTTCACGATTTCTGACCTTGATGAAGCGAATATACACATAGGTGACCATATTCGAATTGGTACTGCACTGCTTGAAGTAAGCCAGCCTCGTGTACCCTGTTTTAAATTAGCTATCGCGCTTAATAATACAAACAGCCTTAAACTGTTTACGCAGTATTACTGCACTGGCGTGTATTTTAGGGTACTAGAGCAAGGCGTTGCAAAAACGGGTGATAGTGCTGTTATCGAGAAGAAAGCCTCGCACGACATATCAGTTAAAAAGCTGTTTCAAGCGTTTTTTGATAAAAAATACGTAGGTTATGAAGACATACTTTTAGAAGCATTAGCTTTACCAGAGCTTGCTGTAGAGTGGCAAGAAAAGCTAACAAAGAAGCTTGGTATAAAAAGCGAACAAAGCTAGTTATAAATTGTTATTTTTAGAGAGCCTAGTAAAAAAGATAAAATCTGCTATACCTAAGGTTATAAATACTATAATTATTATAGTGTTAATTAAAAATTGTTGGGTTAGTAGCTAAAATAGGTGTCGTATATGAATATCTCAAGAAAACTGATGCTTATTGTAATATTAACTGCAGCAGAGATAAGTATTACTGTCTACTCAGCTTTTGAAATTGCTAAAGGAGCTAAGTTTCATCAACTTAACTTTCTTCATTTAAAGTATACACATCAACTTACCAAGTCAGTTAAAAAAATAGAAAATGATATCCCCATAGATATAAATACCATTGAGTCGGATATATTGTTAATTAGGCAGCAACCGATTGAATGTATTGAACAAATAAACCCGTTAAATTATGCTGTTATGAAAGTTATTAACACAGATCATACATTAACAATCTGTGAAAACGATATTGAAATTGCTGATAAAGCCTTATTGTCAGTTAATCAGTATAAAAAGGGGAAACTTAGTAGAGACGCTTTTTTACTAAATCTTAATACTTCGCTAAGTGGCTTTAATAAAAACACGGAGCTGTTTGAGGAACCAATTAGAAAAACAGTATCGTTTATACTAATGACGCTAATTCCACTTGTTATAATCATATCTTTTTTTAATATTCTTTTTATAAGTTATCTTTCTCGCACAATATCGAGCTCTATACGAAATCTAACTCTACTTTTATCAAGTAAGCCCGAAAGCAATATTAATCTAGACGATGAACTTGATATAAAAACGTCGGGTGAATTAAAAGCACTCGTTATCGCGGCCAGACAGCGAATTAAAAATGATCTTTTAAATATTGAAAACAGTATTGAACTCAAAGAGATTATAAACAGCCAAACAGCTTCCCTGCAGCAAGCAAATGATGAGCTTGCCCAGTTTGCTTATCGGGCTTCCCATGACCTAAAATCACCGCTGTCAGGGGCTAAATCCTTAGCGCATTTTGTTATCGAAGATATAAAAGCGGGAGACACAGAGGAGGCAAGCCGAAATGCACTGGTTATTTATCAACAAATGGAAAAGTTAGAAACACTTGTTGTTGATATTTTATTGTTAGCCAAAGCTGAAATTGGTAATGAGGATAAAGATTTAATTGACTTTAATCAGTTAATTATTGATATGAAAGAACGACTGTCTTGGCTCATGAAAGATAACCCTTGTACGCTCGAAACAACAATTAATTTATCAGTACCTATAAGGTCAGAAAAAGCGCGTTTTGCTCAAATTATTGAAAACTTAATTTCAAACGGGTTGAAGTATTACGACAGAAATAAAGATTCGCCTTATGTCCGCTGTGATATTTTTAATGAGCAAGAGACGTTTTTTATTACTGTTACCGATAACGGAATGGGAATACCACAAAAGCATCAAAGTGAAGTGTTTGATATGTTTAAGCGATTTCATGCACAGACAAGTACGGGGTCTGGTTTAGGGATGGCGCTGGTTAAAAAACATATTGAGTATTTAAATGGTGAAGTATCACTGCAAAGCTCTGATGAAGGTACGACGTTTAAAATAATAATACCAATGGATAAGCTAACATGACAAAAATTAAACCCCCTATATTAATTGTCGATGACAATGAAGTTGACCGGTATATTCTTAAAAGATTAATTAAAGAGGCTGAATTAGATCTTACAATTTTTGAAAAAAAAGATGGCCAGGAAGCATTAGAATTTCTAGAAAATTATGAAGCTAACAGAAAAGAGTACCCTGATGGATTTCCTCCAATACTCATATTTTTGGACATCAATATGCCAAGAGTCAATGGTATTCAGTTTTTAGAAGAGTTTTCTAAACTGAGGAAGATGATAGAAATCAGCTCTTGTGTGGTTATGATGTTTAGCTCATCAGAAAGAGAAGAAGAAAAAAAGATTATAATGTCACACGATTTTGTTAAAGGTTACCTTGTAAAAGGAAGCTTTCAGGCAGCAGAGTTAAAAGAAAAAGTATTGGCTGTCATCGGTCAGCATTTGGAAAAACACAGCTGATTTGCATGTGTTTTAAGTTTTAACCCACTAGGCTGTGCCAATTGGAGAACCTTTAGTTTGAGTATGTGGCACAAACCAAAGGTTTTTAGCTTAAGGTTATAAAGGTGTTTGATTTAAGTTTCAATTTTACAAAGGCTCAAAATAACCTATTTATTAAAGTTTTATTTTTTTACTATAGTCATCGAGCAGCAAATTAATTTCGTTTACAGGCATAGGCTTTGAAAAGAGAAAACCTTGCAAGTAGTCTATATTTAATTTTTTACACAGCTGATGCTGGGTTTCAGTTTCGATTCCTTCAGCTACCACAGAAAAATCTAGTTTCTTCAGCATTAAAGATAAGCTCTCGATTATTTTTAATCGTTTATTATTTTCTCCACCTAACGATTGCATGCTTTTGTCTAATTTTACTATATCAATAGGGTAGGAAATAAGGTGAGATATGGATGAATAACCCATACCAAAATCGTCCAAAGCAATCCTAAACCCTTTATTAGACAAAGAAGTTAATATTTCAATCACTTCTTTACTGTTTTCCATAAAAGCTGTTTCTGTTATTTCCAGAATAATACTACTGGTTTTTAAATTGTATTTTTCGACCGTCTCTAATAGATACGTTTGTAAAACTTCTCTTTGCAGTTGTATCGGTGAAATATTAATAGATAGAGTTAACGGCGTTTGATAGTCTTTCTGCCACAAAGATAACTGCTTTAAAGCACTCGCAATTATCCATTTTCCAAGAGGGGCTATTAATCGGCACTCTTCAGCAATAGGAATAAACTCATCGGGGGTATAATTAACGGTTGTATCTGGCCAACGGATAAGGGCTTCGACACCTGTCATTATTTGTGTTTTTGAACAATAAACAGGTTGATAAAATAGCCTAAAGTTTTTTTTCTCTATATGCTCTTTTATACTATTTTGAATATCTACCCGACGACTAAATTCATATTGATATTGCTCTTTGTAAAAGCTTATTCTACTTTTACCACTTTGCTTTGAGCGATACATTGCAATATCAGCACATTTTAGCAGTTCATGAGATTCAGTAGCATCATTTGGGTATATGGCGCTTCCAATGCTAACACTGCAATTTAAAGTTCTGCCTTCATGCAAAAAGGGTTTAGAAACTTCAGCTAAAATTCTATTTGCTATCATACCTATTTGATTAATATTGCAAATTCCACCTATTATAACTGCAAATTCATCGCCTCCTAAGCGTGCAAATCCTTCGTTTTGCCTCAGGCAACTATGAATCCTTTCTACTGTTTGTATTAAAATTTCGTCGCCAACACTATGCCCAAGCGTATCATTAATATTTTTGAAGTTATCTAAATCTAAAGCAAGTAACGCCACGCAGTTTTTAGCACGTTTATTGTTAGCTATCATTACTTTTAGTATTTCTTCAAAATGATATCGATTAGACAAACCAGTAAGCTGATCCCGTTCTGCCATATGCTTTACAGCAAGATAACTGTTGTGCATACGTTGTTCTGCCTCGAAGCGTTTTTTGGCATATATAAGCGCTTTATTTAAACTATCCCTCGTTATATCACCTTTTGGTAAAAAGTCTTGAGCGCCTGCTTCTATACACTCAATAGCCAAAGCTGAGTTCTCTGAGGAGCTAATCATGATAATTGCGGTGTTACCGAGTTTAGGCTTTGCACGCATTTCAATTAGCATTTCAATGCCATCTTCTTTAGGCATATTATAATCGAGTAGTATTATATCAAAGTGCGTGTCTTCAATGGCTTTCAAGCCCTCGGATACGCACGTTACCTCGGTAATGTCATGATGATGAGAGCCATCAGAAATAAGCATTTTTTTAATTAATTTGCGATCAACTAAGTCATCATCAACAATTAAAATATTCATAAGTTCCTTCTAAGAGCAGCATCTACATGATGCTCGTTTATAATTGATAATTTCATAGTTAAACTTTGGGCCAATAAATAGTGAATGTACTGCCAAGTTCCCCATCGGAGGCTACTTCAATTTTGCCCCCATAATTAATAATGAGCTTATTGGCAATACAGAGTCCAATGCCGCTCCCTTCAACATCATCTCGAGATTGCAATGTCTGAAATAACTTAAATATGAGTGAAAAATATTTAGGGTCAATTCCGGGGCCATTATCTGTTATCTCAATAATGTAATATTGATTAGAGGGGATAAGTGAAATATCGATAACCGGGTGCTCTTTATTGTTATGTTTTATTGCATTACTAATAAGATTTTGAAAAACAGTTTTAAAAGGGATCAGCGGTATATCGAGTGCTTCGTTATTGGCGTGTATATCTAAAGTGACAGCTTGTGGAATTTCTAAAATTTGTTCTATATCTTGGTAAATACTTTCTAAAGATATGCTTGCATGAGTTGAATCACAGCTATTTATTCTCGAGTAGCTTAGTAAATCTTCTAGCAGTACTTGCATTCTATTAGCCCGGCTGAGCACAAGCTGAAAATTTTCTAAGTGCTCTTGAGGGAGTAAATCTTTACAGTCATCATAAATCCACTCTAATAAACGTTTTATAGCATTTAATGGTGACTTGAGATCATGTGAAGCAATACTGGTAAATTCATCAAGTTCATCGCTCATTTTTTGTAAGTTTGTGATTAGGCGTTCTTTTTCAGTTTCGTCTTTTTTTAGCTCGCTAATTGTAGAGTGAAACTTAGAACTGTTTATTTTATCTAATGAATTTTTACGTTGGACTAACTGATTAACAAAGTTTTTTTGTAAACTATTTAAGATTAATTGTTCTTTTTCGGTAAGTAGTGAATCACTTGCTCGCTCGAATACCAACCATCCAAACTTAAGGTTTGAGGGCAAAATAATAGGTGATACCACTCTAAATATTTTAGGATCATGCTCAATAACCGATTCATTAAAAACGTCATCAGATAGTTGCTCTTTAGCTACTGTTATTTTTGGACCTGATTTATATAGCTCGACAGCACGTTGAGGCAGGTTAGCAACAATAGAGGATGAGCTTGCATCAAAAATGTTTAAAATTAGCTCAGCAAAGCTTTCTAAGCTTGTTTGAATGTCATTATCAAGAGAAGTCGTTAATTGCTGCTCATCTATTAATGATACACCTTCTAAATAACTCTCTACATTGGGCATTCAAACTCCTACAACAGTATTAAATAAATATGCCTCATTAAAATGAGATGCAACAAATGATTAACTTATTGTAGTTGATTATTTTGAATGTGTTGAATAATTTGCATTATAAATAGACTTCAAATTAGAGTTTTACCTTATTATAGTCAGTAGCTTATGAATCTATTTTCAAATAAGGTCAAACTAAGTCTGATCGTGAAGTTTATAACTGAATAAATAAGTATTATGTAGAGTAGTGTTCTTACTAAAGAGCAACATGCCCTAGTAAAAACAGCATATTTAATCGCTCATTTGTATAATTGTTTGCGCTACGCTAAATAAGGTTTTATGCGTATCCATTGCTTGTTTTTGTAGCTGTTTATGGGCTTGCTCTTCCGTGAGTTTTAACTGCTCAATAAGTATGTACTTGGCTTGGTGAATTACCTTTTGCTCACTAATTACTTTTTTAGCGTCAAGTAACGCTTGGTTTATTTGTTTAATATGCTGGCTTTGCTCGATAATTAAATCGTACATACTTTTATTACTATTGAGCTTATCGGCCGCTATGTTTTGGCTTACTTCTGGCTCTGGTTGCTTAATGGCTAATTGGCCAAAAGCAGGGGCTATTTGTTGCTCTACCATATTGTTAAGTACCTGCTTATTTGTATTTAAGCTACGTTGAGCACAGGCTATTTGCATTGCTGCGGTATCAATTAACTGATCTGCTATATTTTGTTCAATTTTGTGCATTATATCTATGCGCGTAGTGGTTACTTCGTACCATACTTCGCTCAGTTGTGAGAGCGGTTGAGCGTTCTCGTCATCGAGCTTTTGCAGTAAACTTCTAAGTTGCTCTACCTGATTATTAACCTGATGCGTTGTTAGTGTGCCAAAACATTTTAAAAGGTGCGCATCGGCGTACTCATTAAAAAAGTCAAAGCTGTGGTTTTGTTCTTGTACAAAATGCGCGAGTTGTTGTTTTTGCTCTGTGGTAAATTTACTCGCTGCAAATGCTTGTGCACCACAGGCACGCTCTTGTCCTGCGTATTCTTTACCTTGCATAAAGTTAAAAAAGGCAACTAATAAGCGCGTTATTTTGGGATCGCTTGCGCCATCTGCTGCCTCTAAAATAATATTGAGTAAACTAGCAATTAACTGAGTGAATGACTGCGTAGCATGTACCGCACTAATGTTTTGTTGTGCTATTTGCTTGCGCAATACCGGTAATGCATCGAGTGCTTGTAAGCTGTAGGTAATTAAATTAAATAACCGAGTATGGCCAGTATCGGCGTTGTCGTTTATAAATGTTTGTTTAAGAGAATCATAAAATGCAGTTTGTGCGCTGTCGCTTAAAGGGATTTGTTCTTGTAATTGGGTTTTAAATCGCTCTCGATTTGAGGCCAAAAATATATTACTCATTGCGCGTTCTTTTTGTAACTGATGTACAAAATCGCCTAATTTAGTAAGCGAGGCACAACTATTTTGTAATTGCTTTAGCGCGTGTATTTCTTGATATTTAGCCGCTAATAAAAACTGTTTTGTGAGAGGATTGCTTGTCGCCATAGGTATTATTCCACACTTTTTTGTTTTTAAAGTGCAACCACTGTTCCAATCATTAATAAATTTCATCATTGAATTTAAAATCAAGCTAATACAATTGCTTAAAGTGTTGTTTTTGCTTGTCACTGTGTTTCTATAATTTAACTTACCATTACTTTTAACTTATTTGGTGCATTTAAGCATGTTATTGCACACAACTTGAACCCAAATTAAAAACAAAAAAAGCGCCTACTCCTGGGGAGGTAGTAAGCGCGAAAAGTGCATTATTCATTTTGTATCATGCGTTAACATTTATACTGTTTAATAACTCAGGGCTAATTGCCATTTTATGATTTATTACTTCACCAATCATAATAAGGGTAGGACCTTGAAGGTTGTGTTTAGCATGCTCATTTACTATCAGTTCAAGCGTACTAGTAATTACTTTTTGCTTAGTGGTAGTGGCATTCTCTATTAGTGCAATGGGTGTATTACTTGGCCAGCCCACTGATTGCAAACCGTTGCTTAGCGTTTGTAAGCGCGAAAGCCCCATATAAACCACTAAAGTGGGGTTGTTGTTTGCAGGCATAAACGCGTAATTTTGCCAATGAGGTTGCTTGTTAGGATCGGCAAACTGCGCCGTTAAAAATGTAACACTACGCGCTACATCGCGTGCAGTGAGCGGAATACCCGTATAAGCGGACGTAGCACAAGCCGTTGTTACACCCGGAACAATAGCAAAATTAATATTATGCTTACTAAGTGCATCGGCTTCTTCGTTAATACGTGCAAATATACTCGGATCACCGCCTTTTAAACGCACTACGTTTAAGCCTTGTTGCGCGTATTTAACCAGTAGTTCGCAAATGTTAGCTTGGGTCATCGAATGCTTACCAGCACGTTTACCTACAAATACACGCTGCGCTTTTTTAGGAAGCGCTTTTAATAAATCATCGCTTACTAACCAATCGTATAAAACAACATCGGCGGTATTAATTAAACGCTGCGCTTTTACCGTAATTAGCTCTGCGTCTCCTGGGCCCGCACCAATTATATAAACGTTGCCGCTTTTAGCACTGCGATCATTTGAGCTTGTTAGCTTAGTAACAAGCTTACTTAGCCACACGTTTTCAATACCCGAAAAATAAGACAGTACACTCATACTATTCCCCTAAGCCACAGCTGTTGTAACTTTTGGTTCAGAGCTTATAAATACACTGCCGTCTTCAATTTTTGCATTAAAAACCGGTAAGTGTATTGCTTCTGCTTCTAAACATTCGCCTGTTTCTAGGCAAAAGTGTTGCTTATATAAAGGCGATGCGACAACTAATTTATTGTCGATTGAGCCAATAATGCCACGCGATAATACATTGGCTTTGCCAATCGGGTCGTAGTTGCTAATGGCAAACACAGCCGCTGGATTTTGTGGAATGTAAAAAATAGCCACTTGCTGATTATTAACTAATGCGCATACGCCGCTATTAGCCACTAGGTTGTCGATTGTTCCAATATTATGCCAAGACATCAGCTTGCTCCTCTTCAACTTCCATTACTGGAATACGGTTTTGTGTATTACGTTGCTCACGTTTTTCGGCTTCTGTAGCAGGGCGAATTTGGTTACGCTCTTGCACAAATAAAATGTTGTCGTCGGTTTCGGGGCTATTAACAAACTGGCGGAATCGTTTGGCAGCATCTGGGCTTTCAATGGCTTTTTTCCACTCACACGCATAGGTTTGTGTAATTAATTCCATTTGCGCTTCTAGCTCATCGCAAATGCCTAAGCTGTCGTCAATGACTACGCTTTTAAGGTAGTCTAAACCGCCTTCAAGATTTTCCATCCATACCGACGTACGTTGTAATTTGTCAGCTGTTTTAATGTAAAACATAATCACGCGGTCAATGTATTTAATCAGTGTTGGCGTGTCTAAATCGGTTGCAAATAAATCAGCATGGCGAGGGCGCATACCGCCATTACCACACACGTATAAGTTCCAGCCGTTTTCGGTAGCTATAATGCCAATATCTTTACTTTGTGCTTCGGCGCATTCGCGGGTACAACCCGATACCGCCATTTTAAATTTATGCGGTGCACGAAGTCCTTTGTAGCGGTTTTCTATTTCTATTGCGTGTCCAACGCTGTCTTGCACACCATAACGACACCACGTACTACCCACACACGATTTAACGGTTCTAAGAGACTTACCATAAGCATGACCTGTCTCAAATCCGGCTTCAATAAGTCGCTCCCAAATAACAGGAAGCTCTTCTAAGCGCGCACCAAATAAATCAATACGCTGACCACCAGTGACTTTGCAGTACAGGTTAAAGTCTTTTGCTACTTGTCCAATTACAATGAGTTTGTCGGGCGTTATTTCGCCACCAGCAATACGGGGTACTACAGAGTACGAACCATCTTTTTGCATATTTGCTAGGTACGTATCGTTAGTGTCTTGTAAGCCAACATGGGCGGGTTCTAAAATAAAGTCGTTCCATGTTGAGGCTAAAATAGAGCCAATGGCAGGTTTACATATTTCACAGCCATGACCGCTGCCGTGTTTAGCTAGTAAGCCATCAAAGCTTTTAATGCTTTCTACTTTTACCATGTGCAGTAGTTCTTGGCGTGAATACGCAAAGTGCTCACATACATGGTTGTTTACTTCAACTCCGCGACTTGCTAATTCGTTATCAACAACAGATTTTAATAACGCAGCACAACCACCACAGCCACTTGCTGCTTTAGTACATGATTTTACAGAGGCTAAATCGCATGAGCCGCCATCAATGGCACCTACAATGTCGCCTTTACTCACATTGTGACACGAACAAATAGTGGCTGTGTCGGGTAGGGCACTGCCAGATAACGACGGCGCGCCGCCGCTGTCTGGTAAAATTAAACACTCAGGGTTTTCTGGTAAGTCCATGTCGTTAAGCATGTACTGTAATAAAGTATCGTAGTCGCTGGTATCGCCAACAAGTACAGCGCCCAGTAATTTGTCGCCTTTTTCACTTAGTATGATTTTTTTATAACAGCCGCGAATAGCGTCTTGGTATATAAGTTCTTTGCAGTCTGGCGTTTTTGCATGAGCGTCGCCAATTGAGCCTACTTCTACGCCTAATAACTTAAGTTTGGTGCTCATATCGGCACCTAAAAACTCAAGCTCGCCACCACTTAATTGGCTCGCTGCAACGCGCGCCATGTTGTAACCCGGTGCAACTAAGCCAAATAGTTTTTTGTCCCACAGGGCACATTCACCAATGGCTAAAATATCAGGATCTGACGTTTGGCATTGATTATTAATGATAATACCGCCGCGTTCACCGAGTTCTAAATCAGCAATTTTACCTAGCTGATCATACGGGCGAATACCGGCAGAGAACAAAATCAGATCTGTTTCTAAAAATGACTCGTCCGAAAAATTTAATCTAAAGCGACTGGTTTCGCCTTTTACTATTTCGCTGGTTGCTTTTGATGTATGTGCTGTTACGCCGAGTTTTTCTATTTTATTTTTTAGTAGCGTACCGCCTTGTCCATCAAGTTGAACAGCCATAAGTTGTGGCGCAAATTCAACTACGTGGGTATCAAGCCCTAGTTGCTTAATGGCGTTTGCGGCTTCAAGCCCCAACAAACCACCACCAATAACAACACCGCTTTTACTTACAGCGGCACTGGCTTTTATTTGTTCTAAATCTTCTAATGTGCGATACACCAAACAATGGGGTTGGTCGTTACCTTTTATAGGCGGCACAAATGGAAATGAACCTGTCGCGAGTATAAGTTTGTCGTATGGGTATTGCTCACCGGTTAATGTGGTCACTACTTTTGCTGTTCTATCAATGCCTTCAACCCACTGGCTGGTATGCACATTAATATTAAGCTGTTTGTAGTTGTCGTGGGTGGTAAGTGCTAAATCGGCGGCTGTTTTGCCATCAAATACACTTGATAAGTACACGCGATCGTATGCAAGATTTGCTTCTCCGCAAAGTACAGTAATGTCTGCGTTGGCATCGCTTTGGCGCATTTGCTCAACAAAGTGGTGTCCGACCATACCATTACCAATAATGAGTATTTTTTGCGAGGTTTGCATAGGGCATTCCTTAAAGTGACGGTTTAAATACAAATAACAAAAAAGCCCGCCACAAATACGCAATATGCATAACTGTGTGCGGGCTTCTTTGCCGATGGTTGCTAATAGCTATTGTGCTAACAACCTAAATTTTTGCCGTAAGTAAAACGGGCTTGTTAATAGAATGTTTGCAAAAATACAGCCAGTTTTTTAAGTTATTGTTTAAATAGTATTTAATGTGTTTTTAGAGTGAGGATAAAACCTATTTTGTTATATGTTGGTGCGCGCCTGGCACTAAGAGGGTGCAAGTATTGTCATTGTTTTGTGCATTATCAGTCAATAAAACACCCATTATCATTCATTGTGTATTGAGTTAAATTTAACCCATGAAATACGCACACGAATTACGAGCAAAATGATAAATACAAACTCAATAGATGCTTCACCTTTTCACGAAGGCGAGCTGGCAATACAAGACAAACTCGGTAAACGAGAAATAATGGAAACATTTGGTAAACGTGCCGTGCGCTCATTTATGCCAAAGCAACATCAAGCCTTTTTTGAGCACTTACCATTTGTGGTTGCAGGCAGTGTTGATGAAAACGCTAATCCGTGGGTATCTATTGTTTCAGGACAGTCAGGCTTTTTAAGCGCCCCAACTCCTACGTCGTTATTAATGAAGCACGCGGTTGATAAAAACGACCCCTTACATGACACGTTAAATATTGCCTGTTCGCCAATTGGTTTGTTAGGCATTGAGCTAAGCACACGTAGGCGTAACCGTTTAAATGTGCGCGTAAGTGAGGTAATTAGTGATAATCAGGTGAGTTTTAATGTTGATCAATCCTTTGGAAATTGCCCGCAGTATATTCAAACGCGCGACTTAACGTTTAATAGAGATCCTTTAGTTAAAAGTAGTGCAGTACAAAAAGTTGAATTTAATACACTTGATAACGCAGCTAGTACGTTAATTGATATCACCGATACATTTTTTGTTTCAAGCTTTATAACCGCAAAAAACAACCCAAAAATTGAAGGTGTTGATGTTTCTCACCGTGGTGGGTTGCCGGGCTTTGTAAAGCGCGAAGGCAACACATTAACGATTCCTGATTACGCAGGTAACAATTTTTTTAATACCTTGGGTAACTTTTTATTAAACCCAAAAGCAGGTTTGTTATTTCCTGATTTTGACACCGGCAATGTATTAATGCTTACCGGCAGCGTTGAAATTTTATGGGACGGGCATCCAGAGCTTGAAGGCTTTATTGGCGCAGACCGAGGCTGGAAATTTACCCTCACTAAAGGAATGTGGCTTAAAAACTTACTCCCGTTTAGTGCTAAATTTGATGCTTATTCCCCTAATACTAAAATGACGGGCACGTGGCTTGAGGCTGATAAAAACAAACAAGCCGAAAAACTAAAACATACTTGGCAGCCTTTAAAAGTAACTAAAATAATAAAAGAAAGTAATGTAATTACCTCCTTTTATTTAGAAGGGCATAACAATACAATCTTGTTACCGTTTAAAGCTGGGCAGCATTTAACTGTACAAATACCATGTAAAAATAGTCGCAATAGCAATAGCAATAACAGTAATAGCAAACCTGTTATTAGAACCTACACCGTGTCATCAAGCCCTCATGAACTATTTTATAGATTATCGATTAAAAAAGAGCTCAGTGGTGAGGTGTCTAACTACTTTCATAATAACGTAAAAGTAGGCGACGTTATTTTAGCTAAATACCCACAAGGACAGTTTTTTATTGACCCAACCAGTGCTAAACCTGCGGTATTAATTGGTGGCGGAATAGGCATTACACCTATGATCTCAATGGCTAAACACATTACCAATGAAGGGTTAAGAACCCGCTATACACGCCCTTTGCATATTTTTCACAGTGCTAAAAATGCCCAACAGCGTGCGTTTTATAACGAGCTAAAAACGCTTGCAGATGCTAGTGGCGGCGTAATTGATTACTACTCACTTTTATCTCAGCCTGAGCTTGATGAAAAGCAAGACAATGGCTTTAATTTAAAAGGACGCATAAACGCGGATGTGTTTAGGTATTATTTACCACTTGATGATTACGAGTTCTTTTTATGCGGGCCTGAAGCGTTTATGCAGCACGTATATAACGAGCTGTTATTGCTAGGTGTGCAGGACAAAAACATATTTGCTGAAGCATTTGGACCCTCCATTATTAAGCGAAAAGTGCTTAACACAAACGAAGCACCTAATAAAAGCAAAGAGATTAGCGTAGAAGAAGCAGACAACACTGTAATTAAATTCAGTAAATCGGGCTTTGAGCAGCGCTGGAACAAAGGCGACAACACTATACTTAATGTAGCCGAATCCCATGGTTTAGAACCTGAATTTGGCTGTCGAAACGGTAGCTGCGGCAGTTGCGCCGTAAAAATAAACGCAGGCGCTGTGGTGTATCGCAATAACGTAAATTACCCGATAGAGCTGGGGCAGGCGCTAATTTGCTGCGCCGTACCTGCTAAAGGCGTTGATGAGCTTGATTTAGAGCTGTAGTGTTTTGAAATATAGCTCTAAATGTTTTAATTAAACTTGAGAAGTAAAGTTCTGAGGAGTTCAGCTTGTTACAATTGACTTAATATAATCAAAAATTTAAAATATCTATAAATGATTTGTCGCAGTATGAAGTCTCGTAATAATCATCGCTTTAAAATGGTTTTATAGTCATTATTTATGTGTTCAAACACTAATATATTGAGGTACTTTTTGATTAAATAGCTTGATTAATGCTGGTTCCATATATTCATAATTATCTGGAATACCTAAACAAATAACACGTTGTTCTTTTAAATATTTTTTAAAATGTGTACGCAGCTTCTTTATTTGTGCTTGCTCCATAACAAAAATACAATGGGCCCAAACAACATCTTCAATGCCTAAAGGTATTTCTGCATTATTATTTAATCCTGCAGAGCGAACATTAACATCTGGTAAATCTGAAAATATGGACTCTGCTGTTGGGCTTCTTAGTTTATTTTGACTACATACAAAGAGTAAGTTCATTTATTTCCTTAGAGAAACATATAATGTCTGCTTAGACAGGTTGAAAATGCTTTATAATTAGGGGCTTACTCAAGTTTAGCACTCTTTTTACTTGTGTTTTTGGTTTTTCATATGCTATTTTTCGATCAAAGCAGATTGAACTGATTTCCCCACATCTAGAAACTACAAAAGCACAATTTGATAGAATAATTCGAAGTCTTTACTAGAAAAATTAACACTTCTGGAGCCATGATGAACAGAAGCTTTCTACAAACTATATTTTTCAATTATGTAGATTCAATTTCCCTTTGTTAATTAGATCTCCAATAAAATCGGGAAGACGTTTCACGTACATTTTGTTCTCATAGGAGTATATAGGTATTTTTTCTCAAATAAATTGAATTCAAACCTCCCTCTGGCATATAGCTATTTTATCAGAGGACATTTCATTTACTTTCATATATAAATATTATTATATCCTGTGAAACTCTACAAATAGAGAATAGCGTAACCTATTACCAATTATAAATATTATCACTGAATTTCAAGTACCACTTAAACAAGCATAAAAAGAGGCTTAATAGCCTCTTATAAAACAGTATTAAAAACTTAAAACTAAGCTAGTAAACCCGCTTTTGTTTTAGGCATTGCTATAAAACCATCAAGTTTACGAACGTTGTTTAGCCATCTTAAAATATTGGGATATTGCTCAAGCGATACGCCGCCCTCTGGTGCATGTGCTATGTACGAAAAGTTGGCAATGTCGGCAATAGTAGGCTGATTGCCTACTAAGTACTCGCGATTTTGTAAGTACGCATCCATTGTTTTAAATAATGTGTGGGCAATGTTTATCGCGTTTTGATGATCAAGCTCTGCGCCAAATACAGTAACTAAACGCGCCGAACAGGGACCTGAAGCCACAAGCCCTGCAGCAACGCTCAACCAGCGCTGAATGTGCGCTTGAACAGTTACATCTTCAGGGTACCAGGTTCTGTTAGCATCAAACTTTTGTGCCAAGTACAGCAAAATAGCGTTTGAATCGTTAATAACGTCATCGTTATGTTTAAGTACGGGTACTTGCCCAAAAATATTCATTTTTAGAAAGTCAGCTTGCTTTTGTGCGCCGTTTTGCAATGCAACATCAACCATATTTACATCAAGATTTAAAAGCGATGTAAATAGCTCTGCACGATGTGAATGACCAGATAAAGTAAAACGGTATAGCGTTAGGTTGCTCATGGGTTGTCCTGTTTTTTAATTTTGAATAGTGGTTTTTAATAACGCTATTCTTTCACCATTATCCATTTTGAAAAACCGAGCTAGTAAGGAATAAATGTCAATGCTATATTGACAATCATGGATACTATTATTGGCATTAAAACAATCATAGCGGTTGTTGAAACAGGCTCTTTTACAGCCGCAGGCGATAGACTAGGGCTTTCAAAGGCACTGGTCAGTAAGTACGTGGGCATTGTAGAGCAAGACTTAGGGGTTAGATTATTTAACCGCTCCACGCGCAGAATTTCGATTACCGAGGCGGGGCAAAGTTATTACGCAAGCGTAGTGCCTGTAATTGAAAGCTACAGCGAAATGCTCGATAACTTATCGGGTCAAACAGCGCTTGCTAGCGGCAAGCTTAGGGTGAGTGCGCCGGTGTCGTTTGGTGAATCAAACCTTGCGCCGTTAATGCCTGAGTTACTGAGCCGCTATCCCGATTTAAGTATTGATTTAGTGCTTTCAGACAAAACAATTGATTTGCTAGAAGAGGGGGTTGATTTAGCAATAAGAATTGGCAGTGTGTCTGACTCTAATTTAATTGCGAGGCAAATTACCAGTTACCCTTTAATTTTATGTGCATCAGCAGATTATATTCAGCGGTTTGGTGCACCTATAAGTGTTGGCGAGCTTGAACAACACGCTACGGTGATTGATAGCAACTTTAAAATAGGTCGCCATTGGCCTCTAGTTTCACCTAGTGGTGAGGCATTAACGGCAAGCGTAAACTCGCGTGTTTCGGTTAATAATCCGCAAGCTGTAAAAGAGGTGGTTGTAGCGGGTGGCGGTATTGGCTTAATCCCTGAAATAGTGGTGAGAGACGATATTGCATCGGGTAAGCTTGTACAGGTTATGCGGGACTATAAAACCTTTGAGTTTGGCTTATTTGCTATTTATCCGCATAGAAAGTTTGTGGCTCAAAAGGTTACGTCGTTTGTTCAGTTTTTATTTGAAAAGTTTGAAGCTAAGCCAAAAACAAAAAAGCCTAAAATCAGTTAAGTGATTTTAGGCCTTTTAAAGTAGGTCATTAAAATATCATTTAAAACAGGTGCTTACTTTAAAGTGGTGCTTACTTAAAACAACCACTTACTTTAATATAATAACTGGCACATCGTTGTTTTCGAGCATTTTAATGGTATTACTGCCCACAAAAAACTGCCTTAACTTAGAATGCCCAAAAGCCCCCATAACAATCAAATCAATGTTATTTTGTTCTTTGTATTGCATTAACGAGTCAAAAATATTGCCCTCTAAAAAGCTTGCAGACACTTCAAAACCCATACTACTGAGTTTAAATTGAGCGTTAAGAAACTTCTCTTCTAAGTTCTTCTCATTATTATTAATACTCACTAAATGACAATGAAGCCCATGTAATAAACCACCATCAATAACTTGTTGCAGTGCTTTGTCGGCTGTTTCGCGACCATCGTACGCAATCATAAATGATTCAGGCTGCTTAAACTTTCTAGAAATAAGCAATATTGGTTGCGAGGCGCTACGCACGAGCGTTTCGATGTGTGAACCAAGTGCATTTAAATCAACACGATGATCAACACCATTTCGACCAATAACGATTAAGCGAGTATCATCTTTAAAATCAATAATAGCGTCGATTACATCACCGTGACGTTTAATTAATTCATAGTTTTGAATATGAGCAATTTTTGCTTGTACAGCAACCGAGTCGAGTAATTCATCTGCTAGTTTTAAAGAAACTTTACTACGATGTTCATCGAGTTTTGTCATTTCTTCAAGCAAAGCCGATTGGGCACCTAAACCAATCGTACCGGTGTAGTTACCTACATTAGTTTGTTGTATTTTTTCAAGCATATGTATAAAGCTAATTGATTTATCTAACTTTTTTGAAGCCCAAATAGCAGCTTCGGTTACAGCGTGTGTAATGACAGAGCCATCGATACAGGTAATTATTTTTTTCATTACATTCTCCTTAATGACCGCCAAGTAGTTTATCGACTTCTTTAGGGTCGTTATGTACGCCAAACTTATCAACAACTGTTTCGGTTGCGCTATTCATACCAACAATATTCACTGTTGCGCCTTCGCGTCTAAATTTAATAACCACCTTATCGAGTGACGATACACCGGTTATATCCCAAAAATGTGCATGGGTTAAATCTATAACAATATTTGTTACCGCACTTTTAAAATCGAACGAAGCAATAAATTGCTCTGCTGAGGCAAAAAATACCTGACCTACAACTTCATAAGTTACTAGATTTTTAGTTTCATCGTGCTTAGTTGTAACAACCATAAAGCGACCAATTTTATTGGCAAAAAACAACGTAGCTAGCAATACGCCAACTAAAACACCAATGGCTAGATTATGCGTGGCAACAACCACAATGACGGTTGAAATCATCACTACGTTTGACGAAAGAGGGTTCTTTTTTAAATCTTTAACGGATGTCCACGAAAACGTACCAATCGATACCATAATCATTACTGCAACTAATGCCGCCATAGGAATTAAACGCAGCCACTCATCTAAAAACACCACCATGATGATTAAAAATAAACCAGCAATAAAGGTTGAAAGTCGTCCACGACCGCCCGATTTAACGTTAATAATTGATTGCCCAATCATGGCGCAACCCGCCATACCACCAAATAAACCTGCGCCAATATTTGCAATACCTTGACCTTTACACTCTTTATTGCGATCGCTCGTTGTATCGGTTAAGTCATCAACAATAGTGGCGGTCATCATGGATTCAAGTAAGCCCACAACAGCAAGACCAATCGAATACGGTAATACAATTTGCAGCGTTTCGAGTGTTAGCGGTACATCAGGCCATAAAAATATAGGTAGGGTGTCTGGCAGTTCGCCCATGTCGCCAACTGTTCTTATATCAAGCCCTAAAAACAGTGCAAGTAAGGTAATAACAACAATACACACTAAAGGGGAGGGAAGGATTTTGCCAATTGTTGGAATATACGGAAATAAGTAAATAATACCCAAACCCGCTGCAGTCATCGCATAAACATGCCAAGTAACATTAGTCAGCTCAGGTAACTGCGCCATAAATATTAAAATCGCCAGTGCGTTTACAAACCCTGTTACAACAGAGCGCGATACAAACCGCATTAACTCACCGAGCTTTAAAAAGCCTGCAAATATTTGTAGTACACCGGTGAGTAAGGTAGCAACCAGTAAGTATTCCAGACCATGATCTTTAACCAGCGTCACCATTAACAGTGCCATTGCACCGGTAGCAGCCGATATCATGCCAGGGCGTCCGCCTACAAAGGCAATAATAACCGCAATACAAAATGAGGCATATAAACCTACTTTTGGATCAACACCCGCAATAATAGAAAAGGCAATAGCTTCAGGTATTAGGGCAAGCGCCACAACAATACCAGCAAGCACATCACCACGAACATTAGAGAGCCAATCTCTTTTTACGTGATCAAACATGTAATAAACCTAATTAGTTAGTTTCCCAAAGTATAGGGGAGTATTTTATTTAAATAACAATGATTCTCGCGCAGATGGCGATTAAGGTTGCACGCAACGTGCTGATGAAAAAGGGAGTGGTTGCCTAGGGCGGCGTAAGTTTCAAGTAAAAAGCTCCTTTTTGATTAGTGTGTATTGATAATGGGAATAAATTATAAGTAACGCATACACTTTAGCAATATAGAGTTAGTTCATAAAGAGTAAACCTCAATCCAATAAGGTTTTTAAGCAATTAAAACTCAAACGTAAAACCAAACTCTCTTAATTTTTCGTACACGTTTATGTCAAAACGATAAAGCGTTGCGGCTCTGTGAGCTACGTTGGTTTGTTTTTCTTTGCAGTTTATTAATAAGTTCATTTTTTGAAACTTACGTCTAAAGTTAGGTTTATCGAGTGATTTATTTAAAATTGACTCGTAAATCCCTTGTAGCTCAAGCAGGGTAAATTTTTCTGGGAGTAAGCTAAAACCAATAGGCTCGTGTCTTACTTTGTAGCGTAAGTAATCAAGGCCACTTTTTAAAATATCGGCATGGTCAAACATTAAAGCGGGTACACTATTTACATCAAACCATTCACATTCTAAAGCATTATCGCCGCTCACAAGGTTGGTTTCTTCAAAGCGAACGAGCGAATAATAAACAATGGTAATAATACGTCTGGCAGGGTAGCGGTCTACGTTACCAAAAGCACCTAACTGATCTAAGTACAGGTTTTCAACACCGGTCGTACTTTTAACAACACGTAAAGCTGCAAGATCTAAGTTTTCATCTTTACGAACCCAATGACCAATTAAACCCCATTGGCTTGTTGCAAGGCCCCGATTATATTTAACCAGCAACACCTTTAACTTACCTTCATGAATAGCAAATACAATATTATCTACGGTTAGATTACTAATGCAGTCATCAGGAATCGATTCTTCGTCGATGTTGTTAGAAATGTTTGATGTTTTATAGTGCATAAATTACTCAGCCAAAGCTATACATAGATATTGTTATAAAGACTATTAAGAATATATAAAAGGTGGGTAAAGCGCAAATAAAAAACTTTTATAATTCCTATTTAAAACAATCACATCTATTTAATTATCCACGTTATTAACTGTACCTATTTTTATGCGTTTACGCACTTATTCGGTTTTGGCTAAGTACTGGTTTTTTATTGAACGAATAATACCTTTGTATGTTAGTAAATTTAACGCTTAATTAGCGTCATGTATTAAATAAATTACTGGCCGATTAAAAATGTAACATAAATGTTTACATGCGCTAAAAATGCATATAGTATTTTTGACTATATCGATTTGCATTGAAAATTGAGCACACATGAACAACACAAAACACACACTCACAATTAAAGAAAAAATAGGGTACGGCCTTGGTGATACAGCCAGTAATATTGTATTTCAAATGGTCGCTAACTTTATGTTGATATTTTACACCGATGTTTACGGTTTATCTGCAGCCGCTGCGGGTACCTTATTATTAGCGGTTCGTTTATTTGATGGTATTACTGACCCAATAATGGGCAGTATTGCCGATAGAACGCGCAGCCGTTGGGGCTCTTACCGCCCATATATATTATTTTTAGCCGTGCCTTACGGTGTGTTTGCTTGCTTAGCATTTATAACCCCAGATTTTGATTCTACGGGCAAGCTTATATATGCCTACTTTACTTACGGGCTATTAATGACGTGTTATACCGCCATTAATATACCGTACGGCGCACTTGGCGCAGTAATGACAAACGACCCTAAAGAGCGTGCATCGCTTCAGTCATACCGCTTTGCAATGGCAATGGCTGCACTGCTTGTAATTGTATGGGCACTGCCTAAACTGGTTGCTTTTTTTGGTGACGGCGACGATGTAGTAGGTTACCCGCTAGCAATGGTGTTTTTAGGCGGACTTGCTGCGGCTTGTTTTTTACTATGTTTTAAAATGACTAAAGAAACCAAACAAGTTAAACCCGCGCAAACTAAAAAGAATGCCTTTCTTGAGTTTTTAAGCTTATTTAAAAACGATCAATGGGTTGTGATAGCCGTTATAAGCCTAGCAACATTAATCTTAATTGGCGTTAGAGCCTCTGTAGCACCGCATTATATTAAGTACTACGTAGGAGAAGCCTCACTTACTTCTAACTTTTTAACACTCTCAGCAATTGGCTCAGTACTAGGCGCTGTGTCTACTAACTTTTTAACCAAATTTATTGAAAAGAAAACACTATTTATAGTCGCTTTAGTGGTCGTAATTATTTCTCATAGCATGTTTTACGTACTTGAGCGCGACGCCATAGTCACCATTTTTATCGTCTACTTTATTGCTAACTTTGCCCACATGATAATTACCCCAATTATGTTTTCGATGGTGGCAGATACGGTTGACTACGGCGCATTAAAAATTGGTCGCCGATTAACCGCTGTTACGTTTTCGGGTCATTTATTGGCTATAAAACTAGGCTTTGCAATTGGCGGTGCTATTGCAGGGTGGATATTATCTGGCTATGCATACGTGCCTAATCAAGAGCAGTCAGAACACACGTTATCAGGCATTTTACTCGCCTTTGCTGGCATTCCAGTAATTTGTACCGTGGCATGTTTAATTTTTATAACACGTTACAAACTTACCGAGCCTGAGGTAAAGCGCATTCAAACGCAGCTGGCTGATAACAAAACCATAAACTAATTTAGCAGTCCACTTTGCACCTTTTAAAAGTGCAAAGTGGGCAGGCAATACTAGGAGTGAAAATGCAAAATACAGCACAAGCAGCACCCCCATCTAATGGATTAAGTGACGCTGAACTTAAACAGTTAAAAGACTTACAACGAGCCAACTCGTTAATACAAAATCATAATGTATTAGTTGATCACATGTATACCGCCGATCCGTCTGCGCATGTGTTTAACGGCAAAGTGTATATTTATCCATCGCATGACATTGAATCAAAAAATGAAATTAATGATAACGGCGACCACTTTGCAATGCGCGACTACCATGTGTTTTCCCTTGACGAAAGCTCAGGCAAAGCCATTGACCATGGCGTAGCACTTTGTGTAGATGACGTAAAATGGGCAAGCAAGCAAATGTGGGCACCCGATGCAGCGCATAAACTTGGTCAGTATTACCTTTATTTTCCGGCGCGCGATCAGCAAGGTATTTTCAGAATTGGCGTTGCAAAAAGTGACAGCCCAACAGGTCCATTCAAAGCAGAAGATGATTACATTCAAGGGACGTTTAGTATCGACCCAGCTGTATTTGAAGATGACGACTCAAGCCATTATTTGTATTTTGGTGGCTTGTGGGGCGGGCAATTACAAAATTGGCAAACCAGCGAATTTAACAATGAAGACACCTATCCCAAAAATGGTGAACCTGCAATCCCTGCGCGTGTAGCAAGATTATCTGAAGATATGATCAGCCTAAGCGAAGACGTAAAAGAAGTTGTTGTACTCGATGAAAGCGGCTCGCCAATTACAGTGTGCGATAATAACCGCCGCTTTTTTGAAGGCCCTTGGGTACACAAACACAACGGTGTTTATTACTTTTCGTACTCAACGGGCGATACGCACAAAATTGTATACGCAACAGGCGATAACCCATACGGACCATTTACCTATCAGGGCGTTATTTTAAACCCAGTACTAGGTTGGACCACGCATCACTCAATTGTTAAACACAATGGTGATTGGTTTTTATTTTATCACGACAGCACGTTGTCGGGCGGGCAAACCCATTTACGCAGTATGAAAATGGCTAAGCTCGAACACGACTCAAACGGAAAAATTCAAACAATAAGCCCATATGAACACGCTTAGTAAAAATAGTTACAAACAATGCAAATTATCTTCGTAAGCACCGCTACGGCTTTTATTTGCATAAAAAAGATATGGTCAATATGACCATTAATTTTTATTGTTAATGGTCAAAATAAGAGGAAGCTGAGGACATATGACAAAATGAAAATATTTTAAAGCAAAAAATTAGCACAAAGAATTAGCATAAACGTGCTGTTATTTAACGGTTTTTAGTTAAGTAACACATGTTTAAAACTGGTTGTGGTCTTTGTAAAACGTTTAAAACATACACACACAATAATTATTTATTGACCGTAAAATGAAACAAATAGTTTACAATTATGTTTCGAGTAATTCTTAAAGTCTTGCAGTACGTCAATAATAATTAAATAAGAAAAAGGCATCATGATGTTTAAGAAAAAGATAATTTCAACAGCCATACTCGCTGCAATGGGTACCGTTACGCTTCCTCACCAAAGCTACGCTGCAGAAACCGTTGCCGATGAAGATGTAGAAATAATACAAGTAACCGGCATTAGAGGTTCATTGCAGCGCTCTATGGATGTTAAACGCGATTCTTCTGGTATTGTCGATGCAATTTCGGCTGAGGATATGGGGAAATTTCCTGATACCAATCTTGCTGAATCACTACAACGTATTACCGGCGTATCAATAGATAGAGCGGGCGGTGAAGGTAGCCGCGTAACAGTCCGTGGATTTGGACCTGCTAATAACTTAATTACAATTAATGGCCGCCAACTTCCAAATACAACAGGTGACCGTACATTTGATTTTGCAAATGTCGCATCTGAAAGCGTATCGGGCGTGCAAGTTTATAAAACATCAGACGCAAGTGTTACTTCAGGTGGCATTGGTGCAACTATAAACTTAACAACCAACAGACCCTTAAATAGCCCAGGTATAAAAGCATCGTTTGGCGTTAAAGCTGTAGACGATCAATCTACCGACGAGGGTAGCATTACACCAGAGGTAAGCGGTTTATATTCGCAAACATTTGGGGATGACAAGTTTGGTATTTCGATTTCAGGTAGCTACCAAGACCGTGAAAGCGGTATGCAGCAGTTTATTCAAGATCAAGGCTACAGAGCATCTGATTACACAAATACAGGATGGGGCGGTGTACCTGCAGGCGCAGAAGGCGGAGCAAACAGACCTACATCAGGCATTTACTCAAACCCGCAACAACCACGTTATGTGTTTGAGGAACGTCAACGTGAACGTGTAAATGGTCAGTTGGTATTTCAATATCAACCTGTTGAAAATATTACAGCAACCCTTGATTACACGGGCTTTAAAACAACCGTTGAAGAGCAGCACACTGACGCCTCAGTTTGGTTTAACTACGCTGGCGACAGAAGTGAATCTGTTTGGGCGGGCGAGCCTAACGCGTACCCACTCATTTACTCAGAAATTTATGACATCCAAAGTGATGCCGATTTCCGCGATACGTCGCTTACGGTAGGTTCTTGGGGTCGCGAAGAAAAAACAGATTCATTAGGCTTTAATTTAGAGTGGACAGTGTCTGATCAACTTAACCTAGAGTTTGATCACCACAGTTCAAAAGCCTCAATGAAAGCAACTGATCCACGCCACGGTACACGTAACAATATTCAGTTACCATCGTACACACGTTCACGTACCGGGCTTGATTTAACCGGCGACTTACCCGGTATTGCTATTGGTAACATTGAAAATTTTACCCCAGAAACCATGCGTTTATCGGGTAGCTGGTTTGCAAACGACAAATACGATTCAGAAATCGATCAAACGCAAATTTCAGGTAAGTACTTTTTTGACGACAGTTTAAGTATTGATTTTGGTGTTGCAGTTAATAAAGTAAACAACCATTATCGTCATACACAAGTGCAGCGCCCAGATTGGGGTGGGGTTGGTGTTGAGGGCGACTTTGCTGATATCGATTGGCGCCAAGATACTATTTTAGATAAGTTTCAAGCTAAAGCGGGTAACTTTGAAGGCACTGCAACACAAGGCGAATACGATTTATTTAATACAATCTTTTTTGCCGATTTTGATGCGATTGTAAATGCAGCAGAGTACGCAGATCCTATTGCCAACGTAGATAACCTTTATGGTGATTGTAAAGCAGCCGACGGCGCAGCGGCAGGACCAAACGGCGAAGGACAATTTTGTGCTTCAACCGACTGGGATGCAGCAACAAACCGCTTTACTGAAGAAAAAACGCAGTCTGCTTTTGCACAAGTAAACTACAAAGGCGAATTGAGCGGCATGTTCTTCGACCTGCAAATTGGCTTACGCTACGAAAAAACAGACGTATTTTCTAAAGCAACCGCACCAGGTTACAGCCGCGTAGAGTGGAACGAAGATACAGCCACATCAGTAACCGGTGTTACCGGTATTGAAACGCTAAGCCAATCGGCAGATTACAGTCAATTCCTACCTAATATTAACTTTAATATTGAAGTTGTTGAAGATGTAATGATACGTGCAGCAGCGAGTAAAACTATTTCAAGAGCGGGCTACGGTCAGCTACAAGGCGGTACAACTATTAATACCGGGGGTAGTTTAAGTGGTTATTCGGGTGGCTCTGGTAATCCAGGTCTTAAACCGCTTGAATCAATTAACTACGATTTATCAAGTGAATGGTATTACGACGAAGGAAGTTATATTTCGTTTGGTTACTTTAAAAAAGACGTAACAAATTGGATCACTACAGGCACTATCGACTCAAATATATTTAACTTATATGACCCATTAAATGGTGAAAAATTTAGAGCTGCATCAAGTGCACTAGGTGGTAATGCATCTAACGAAGACATCAGAAATTACATTTTTGAAAACTTTGCTGATGATCCAAATGTGCAGCCTAATTTTGATGAAGATGGTGAATTAGACGGTGGCACAATTGTTGGTGACCCAGACTCAGATGATCCAATTAACTTTAGAATAAACGTGCCTGTAAATGGCGACCAAGAATACACCATTGATGGCTTTGAATTTAATATTCAGCATTTATTTGGTGAGTCAGGCTTTGGCGGTATTTTTAACTACACCATGGTTGACTCAGGTCTTGAATACGACAACGACTCATTAGAGGATACAGAAGCACTAGTAGGGTTAAGTGATACAGCAAACGTGGTGTTCTTTTACGATAAAGAAGGCTTACAAGCACGTATTGCGTATAACTGGCGCGACTCGTTTTTAAATGAGCGTCGTGTAAATGGCGATTTAACCGCACCAATTTACACCGATGAGTATTACCAAATAGACTTTAACGTAAGTTACGAAGTACCAGCAGTAGAGGGACTTACTGTATTTATTGAAGGTATAAACATTACTGACGAGTACGTAACATCGTACGGGCGTAAGCAAGAGCTGATTTATAACATCACTCAAACTGGCTCTCGTTACGGTTTAGGTGTTCGTTATAATTTTTAATAAATTACTCTTGTAGCAACCTTATAAAAGCCGCATTTTGCGGCTTTTTATTTGCCTAAATTAACCTAGTAATAATAATACCCAACTGTTATAGTCAATGTGAATTTAACCTATTTGTTACATTTAACTCGTAGCAGTAGGTAAAGGCACACAACAACAATTGGAGCACACAATCCATGACCAATCATGCATTATTAAATAATGTTGAGCATCAGCATTTAAAAATAAACCCTGCACGCAGCGCACACTTAGGTGACGGGGTTTGGTACAGCGATACATTTGTGAGCGAATTTAGAGTCGCTCAAGCACATTACCCAATATTTTTTACCAAGGACGATACAACAAATACATTTTCGCCGGTGTGTTTGTACGGCATAAATAAAGACGAAAACTTATTTTTAGTAAACCAGCAATGGCAAGCACACTACATTCCGTTAAGTATGCAGCGACTGCCTTTTGCTATCGCGACTCAAAATACAATGCAAAACGGTGTAGCAACGCAAGAGCGCATGCTTAGCATTGATTTAGACTCACCAAAAGTATCAACAAAGCAGGGTATTAACTTATTTTTAGAACACGGCGGGAACAGCGATTACCTCGAAAACGTAATAAATGTGCTCGATAATCTGCATCATGGTTTACAACAAAACCAGCCCTTTATTAAAGCCTTAATTAAACATGGTTTACTTGAATCGGTATCCCTAGAGCTTGATTTAGTAAACGGGCTTAAACATAACTTACTCGGTTTTTACACCATAAACGAAGACACGCTTAACCAACTAAGTAGCGATGCAATTGCGCAGCTGCACTCACAAGGGTATTTAGCGTGTATATACATGGTCATTGCCTCGCAAGTACATGTACGTGATTTAGTCGCGCTTAAAAACGAGCAGCTTATGCTACAAAAGCACGCTGTGTAAGTGCTTAACTATGGAAAATTTAGAAAATAAAATTCAAACGCTTAATGGCTTAACTCCCAGCACCTTGCCCAAGGAGCTTTTAAACTCGTCTGTGCCTATTGTACTAAAAGGGTTTGTAAGCGATTGGCCCCTCGTTATTGCCGCTAAAAAATCTGATGCAGCTGCGATTGATTATTTAACACCGTTTTACGAAGGTTTTTTAGTTAACACTTGCACAATACCTGCCAGTCAAAGCGGGGTTGTAGGGTATAACCCCGATATGAGCGGTTTTAACTTTACTAATCAACAAGCGGCATTTATTAGTGCGCTTGAACAAATAACGCAAAGTGTAAATAACCCACAAGCCGACACTTTATACATTGGCTCTACTAGCATTGCACAGTGCTTACCTGGTTTGGTTAATCACTGCCAAGTTAACGCATTAAACGAAGGCTGTTTATTTAATGTATGGGCAGGCGGAAAAGTTACCGTACCAGCACATTACGACGTAGCGCAAAATTTAGCATGTTGCGTTGCAGGTAAAAGGCGTTTTACTTTATTTGCCCCCGATCAAATAGACAATTTATACATAGGCCCGCTTGATAAAGCACCCGGTGGTCAGCCAATAAGCTTAACCACTACAACTGCACCTAACTTTGAGCAGTTTCCTAAGTTTGAGCAGGCAATAAAAGCGGCAATTACCGTTGATCTTGAAGCCGGCGATGCCCTTATATTGCCCAGCATGTGGTGGCACCAAGTAGAGGGGCTTGGCAGTTTAAATATACTGTTTAATTATTGGTTTAAAAATACGCCTGCGGTTTATGGTCAGCCTACTAATGCGTTGCACCTTGCTATTTTAAACATACGTAATTTACCAAAGCATGAGCGCGCAGCATGGCAACGTTTGTTTAATTACTACGTATTTGCTGATAACGAATTTACTCACATCCCAGAGCCCGCACAGGCTATTTTAGCAAAGCCAATGGATGAGCTTGCAGCGCGTAAATTAAGAGCCGAATTACAAAATAAATTAAGACGCTAAGCGTACTTGTAAGGTTTGAAATATGAATCAAAATGCAATTAAAAAAATCGTAATAGCAGGTGGCGGTACCGCCGGTTGGATGTGTAGCGCTGCAATGGCAAAGCTACTAGGTAAAAATATTGAAGTGTGCTTAGTTGAATCCGATTTAATTCCTACCGTAGGGGTCGGGGAGTCAACTATTCCTACGCTGCATATATTTCATGATTTACTAAAAATCAGCGAATCAGAATTTATGGCAGCCACTAACGCCACGTTCAAATTAGGCATATCGTTTGAGGGCTGGAAACAAAACCAGCAAAGCTACTTTCACTCATTTGGTTATGTTGGGCAAGGCTGTTGGGCTGCAGGTTTTCAGCACTTTTGGCTAAAAGGTATGCAACAAGGTGTTGCAGCCGATATTGGCGACTATTGCACAGAGCACGTAGCAAGTCGCTTGGGTAAATTTGCCGTAGTGCCGAATCAAGACCGTAACCATGCTTATCAGTTAGATGCCGGTTTGTACGCTAAATTTTTACGAAATTTTGCAGAGCAAAACGGCGCTAAACGTATAGAAGGCATGATAAGCAAAGTTAATTTAGAGCCCACCAATGGCTTTATAAAATCGCTTACTTTAGGTGACGGGCAAATTATTGAGGGCGATTTATTTATAGATTGCACCGGCTTTAAAGGTTTATTAATAGAGCAAGCGCTACACACCGGATACGAAGATTGGAGCCATTGGCTCCCGTGCGACAGCGCAGTAGCAGTGCAAACAGAATTAGTAAGCCCAATTGTGCCATACACACGTGCAATGGCACATAAATGTGGTTGGCAGTGGCAAATACCGCTGCAAAGCCGCCGTGGTAATGGCTTAGTGTTTTGTAGTAAATACATGAGCGATGATGAGGCCAAAACAGCGCTCCTCAATAACGTAGAAGGCAAACCTATTAATGAGCCGCGCGTTATTAAATACCGCACCGGTACACGGCGTAAACATTGGAACAAAAACTGTGTGGCTATTGGCTTAGCAAGCGGTTTTATTGAACCGCTTGAATCAACCAGTATTCATTTAATTCAGCAAAGCATTATAAGATTAATGCAAAACATGCCCACAAAAGCAATTGAGTCGTGCTATCAAGATGACTTTAATAACAAAATGCGCTTTGAAGCCGAAAATATTCGCGACTTTATTGTGCTGCATTACCATGTGACGCAGCGCACCGACAGCGACTTTTGGCGCTACTGTAAAAACATGCCAATACCAGAGTCACTCGCCAAGCGCATTGAGCTATTTAAGCAAAGCGGGCATGTATATAAAGCAGAGCAAGAGCTATTTGGCGAAGCATCGTGGTTACAAGTGATGTTAGGGCAAGGGCTAATGCCGCAAAATTATCACCCAATTGTTGATAGCATGAGCGATGATGAGCTTAAACGATTTTTAGAATCAATAAAAAATCATGTGGCTAAAAAAGCAAATAGCTTACCGAGTCACATTGATTTTATTAATCATTATTGCAAAGCTAAGTAAGTATTATGCTAACACTTGGCAATAACTTACAGCCGCAATATGAGTTTATTGGGCAAGAGCAAACGCCAATTATTATAATTGACGACTACCTTAGTGAGCCGCAAAAACTTATAAACTTAGCGCAAAGTGCTGATGAAAATCATGCGCAAAATCAGGGAGAGTTTAAGCCTGACAAACTCACTCAATACCCAGGTTTACGCATGCCGCTGCCAAAGCAATGTGTGGTTGATTACTTAAAGCCGCTTATACAGGGGTTTTATAACGTATTTAATATTGGGCAAACACTTACCCCATGCCCAAAAGATAATACCTTATCGTTAATTACTAAAACGGAGCAGCAGCTATCACCAATACAAACCTTGCCACACTTTGATACCAACGATCCTAACCTAATTGCCATTATTCATTACCTTGGAGAGGGAGCGCACGGCGGCACTGGATTTTTTAGACATAAAAAAACAGGGTTTGAAACAATAAGCTCAAAGCGCAAAAACACGTATTTAACATATGCTCAGAAGTACCTTGAATCAGATAATGCAAAGCCTAGTTATTGCACCACGCAGCACAGTGAATTTGAGTGCTACAAGCACATAGAATATAAGCCAAATAGGCTTATTGTGTTTCCTGGATATTTGCTGCACACCAGTTTACTTAATACATCTACCGATATTTCGTCGTGTCCACAAACAGGGCGGCTAACGGCCAATATGTTTGTTCATTTTAAATAGGATTACTATGTCTTTTTCTTTACCTCGATTCGCATATAAAGGTTGGCTATTAAGCTTTGTTGTATTGGCGCTGAGTATGGCAACAGTGCAAAAAAGTCATGCTACAGGGTTTGATACCCTCCCTAAAAAGCAATTTAATGTGCTGCTATTTACAAAAACCGCAGGGTGGCACCATAAGTCGCAAACCGAAGGCGTTAAAGCGCTAGAAGGCTTAGCCGATAAGCACTTTTTTAACTTAATTTGGCACGAAGAAAGCCATTATTTTAACGACGATTACTTAAAAAATGTTGATGTAGTGGTATTTTTATCAACCACGGGCGATATTTTAAACCTAAAAGAGCAAGCCGCGCTTGAGCGATTTGTAAAAGCAGGCAAAGGCTTTGTTGGCATTCATAGCGCATCAGATACCGAATACGATTGGTCTTGGTACCAAAAGCTGGTGGGGCGCACCTTTAATATTCATCCTGTTATTCAAACTGGTGTATTAAGTAAAGTGCCTAATACTAACTTTATTGGCTTAAATCACATGCCGCAGCAGATGCTTTGGACCGACGAGTGGTACGAATTTGGGCCCGAGCTGACTAAATTAAACTACTTACTCACGGTTGATGAGCAAACTTACAACCCAAATGCCGATTGGGGTAATAACAAAACAGGCTCGGGTATGGGGGCGTTTCATCCTATTTCGTGGTATCACAATTACGATGGCGGACGCTCGTTTTATACAGCCCTTGGGCATACTAATGCGGTGTATAGCAGTGAGTTTTTAGCCGAGCATATTTATGGCGGAATTTATTGGGCTGCAACGGGTAAAGGATTAAAAAAGTAGTAATTAATAAATAACTAATAAATACGCTTTTTAGCACAATTCATGTCGATTCAGGCTACTTTTTTAAGCGGCCTTTTATATTTAAGCATTTCTTAAGCACCTCACACATTTCTCTTAGTTTATAAAACAGATAAATAGTTTTGAGAACCTCTTGATCAAATGGTCAAAAAGACTATATTAAATTGCACGCTGTTATAATTCAAATAAAGAGGATAAACATGAAAGTATTTTTTAAAATAACAACTTTATTGTTAACACTAATAAGCTATCAATCACTTGCTGCATTTAATAATAACCCATCGAGTGTAGGCGCCGACAGTTCAGGAGCATACCGTAACCTCGCACAAGAAATGGGTAAAACAAATATACAGCAAAAAGTGAATAGTACTTTTGACAATATGTTTGGCTATAACAACACACAACAACTTTACTACCCGTACACCGAAAACGGTGTTTATAAAGCACACTACATAAAAGCAATTAACCCTGACGAGGGTGATGATATAAGAACAGAAGGGCAATCGTGGGGAATGACCGCCGCTGTCATGCTTAATAAACAAGAAGAATTTGATAACCTATGGCGCTTTGCAAAAGCGTATCAAAAAAATCCAGACAACCACCCTGATGCTAAAAAACAAGGCGTTTACGCGTGGAAACTAAAGCTTAATCAAAACGGCTTTGTTTATAAAGTAGATGAAGGCCCCGCTCCGGATGGCGAAGAGTACTTTGCTTTTGCACTACTTAATGCGTCAGCTCGTTGGGGTAATTCGGGGGAGTTTAACTACTTCAACGATGCTATTATCATGTTAAATACAATTAAAAATAAGCTGATGGAAAACCAAATAATCCGCTTTTCGCCTTACATTGATAACTTAACAGACCCTTCTTACCATATACCTGCGTTTTACGACTACTTTGCTAATAACGTAACTAACCAAGCAGACAAAAATTACTGGCGACAAGTAGCCACAAAAAGTAGAACCTTACTTAAAAACCATTTTACGAAAGTAAGTGATAATCCGCATTGGAATTTACCTACATTTTTATCGCGCTTAGATGGCAGCCCTGTTATTGGCTACATTTTTAACGGCCAAGCAAACCCAGGTCAATGGTATGAATTTGATGCATGGCGCGTAATTATGAATGTGGGTTTAGACGCGCATTTAATGGGTGCTCAAGCATGGCATAAAAGTGCAGTAAATAAAGCATTAGGCTTTTTAAGTTATGCAAAAACAAACAACAGTAAAAACTGTTACGAGCAAGTGTATTCGTACGGTGGAGCGCAAAACAAAGGTTGTGCAGGCGAAGGTCAAAAAGCCGCGAATGCAGTAGCGTTACTTGCTTCAACAAATGCTGGGCAAGCAAATGAATTTTTTAACGAGTTTTGGTCTTTATCGCAACCAACCGGTAGCTACCGTTACTACAATGGTTCGCTGTATATGTTAGCTATGCTGCATGTATCGGGCAATTTTAAGTTTTATAACAACACGTTTAATTAAAATAACAATACCTAAGCAGCAAAAGCTTAGGCAGCAAAAAAAACCGGTGTAACCAAGTTACACCGGTTTTTGTGCTTAACTAATAAACTTAACTTCCTCTTTAATAAGTTGCTTAACTAATTTAACTAATTTAACTAATTTAACTAATTTAACTAATTTAACTAATTTAACCAATTTAACTAATTTAACTAATTTAACTAATTTAACTAATTTAACTAATTTAACTAATTTAACTAATTTAACTAATTTAGCTAATTAGCCAAACCAGCTATTTTTACATCAAGTGTAAATAACCCCTTAGCGGTAGTTATTAATAACGTTTTTCGGTTTTTACCACCAAAGGCAAGGTTGGTTACATTAGGGCCCAGTTCAATTTTATCGATAAATGCACCTTCTGGCGTATAAATATTAATAACGCCTTTTTTGTGGCTGCTAACGTAAATATTGCCAGCGGAGTCTACTTTTATGCCATCGGGCGAGGTTACTTTAATAAAGTCTTCGCGTGGTGAAATATCACCGTTTTCATCAATGGTGTATTTGCTTACGCGGTTGCTAAAGTCGCCAATATAAAGGGTATGCTGATCTGGGGATAGTGCAACACCGTTGGGCTTTTCAAGCGTAGCGTCAATTAAACTAAGTGTGCCCGTATTGCTTAACTTATACACACCGGTATAAGACATTTGCTGAGTGCGTTCGCCTAGTTGCCAATTAGGATCGGTAAAAAATATATCGCCATTTTTATGCATAGTCATATCGTTTGGCGAGCTAAAGCTTAGCCCATCAAATTTATTGACTATTACGGTATTGGTCTTACTTTTTATATTAATTTTAGAAAGCGATTGCGTACTATGGTTAAGCGTATAGAGGCTCTCTCCTTTGGCATACAAGCCGTTTGTACCACTGTGTTTTAAATAAGTGGTGAGGGTATTGGGAAGCACTAATTTATAAATGGTCGAATCAGGGCCAAGTGCTTGCGAGCTAGCAAAGTTCATTTCTGAAAAATAAAACGCATTGTCTTGGCTTGACCACGTTGGGCCTTCTAAAAATAATAAATTGTCACTAACAAGTGTGGGTGTTACGCCCTTTATTAATGGCGACTGCTCATTGCTTTGGCTGTTTACAGTGTTTAACAAAGGTGTATTTTCAGGTTGTTGTGCCAGCGCTGCTTTATTAAAACAGAGCATTAATACAACTAAGCTTAGCGTTTTTTTGTGTGTTTTTAGCATAGACGTTTACTCAGGTTTGTTTAATTTATAATTAATGGTCATTTTGACTATATCATTTATTTTTTTCGTTGTATGATACTTATCGAAAATAATAACGATTCAACGGAGCACACACATGCATAAAAAACACACACTCAGCCTGCTTTTACTTGCAGGGTCATTAAGCGTAAACGCTGCACAAGACCAAGCTCTTAAAAACACCTTTGCAGACTCATTCAAAATGGGGGTTGCTGTAAATCAAGATATAGTGACAGGCAAAAACGCAGCCGCGCAGTCAATTATTGCTAAGCAATTTAATACAGTCACCCTAGAAAACGCCATGAAAGCAGAAGTAATTTACCCACAGCAAGGTAAGGTCGATTTTAGTGGTGCAGATGCGTTTATAGATTTTGCCAAGCAAAATAACATGTTTACCGTAGCCCACACCTTAGTGTGGCATAACCAAACGCCTGACTGGTTTTTTACAAATAGCAAAAATGAGCCAAATACCCCAGCAGAGCAATTAGAGCAAATGCGTAAACACATAGAGCTTGTAGCAGGGCGCTATAAAAACAAAGTAGATGCGTGGGATGTAGTTAACGAAGTGATTGCTGATGATGGCTCTTATCGCCCAACTGTGTGGGTTAACCGCGTAGGCGATGGCGATACTATGGTAAAAGCCGCGTTTAAATACGCCCAGCAGTATTCACCTAGTACCGAGCTTTACTACAACGATTTTAATGCATGGCGACCAGAAAAAAGAGACGGCATTATACGCATGATCAAAATGCTGCAAAAAGAGGGTATTCGAATCGACGGCATTGGCATACAAGCGCATTGGGGGCTTAACTTTCCTAAAATGCAATACATTGAACAAGCCATCGATGCATATGCCGCGCTGGGTATAAAAGTGATGATCACCGAGCTTGATATAGACGTGCTGCCTTTAACAAAAGAAGGGCAAATTACCGGCACCGATATGATGAAACCACAGTTTCAGCTAGAAGAGTTTGAAACCTACCTCGACCCTTACAAAAATGGCTTGCCAAGCGACGTAGAGGCGCAACTAAACGCCCGTTATAAAGCCTTGTTTGAATTGTTTTATGCAAAGCGCGACAAGATAGACCGCGTAACCTTTTGGGGATTACACGATGGTATGTCGTGGAAAAACGACTACCCAATCCCAAACAGAACAAACTACCCATTACTATGGGATCGTAATTTAAACCCTAAGCCAGTTATTAAAACCATTGCTGATGTAGTTAAGTAAATCGCATTGTGTAGTCAAAGCCGAGTATTTTTAAATACTCGGCTTTTTTTGTTTGCAAATTTTATATTGAGGCAAATAAAAGTTACGTTTGCTAAGCGAGGAGCTGCAAAACCTGATCTTACCTAAGTAATACAAGCACAAGTATCACTTACACCTTCTATTTAATTATTTTTATCAGACTTAAATCAAACTCAAAGCATACTCAATAAGAAACGGGTCAAATTTTAGCCTTGATCCTTATTGTTAAATAGACTATAACAATGTTGGTTTTAGGTTAATTTTATGATTGCATATTCACACACACGATATAAAACAATAAATTTTAATTTAAACCTTAACTATAACTTTATGATTTTAAATTTATATTTGTACCTTTGTACAAAGTAAATATTAACGTTTGAAGAGATATTAAAATAATAAATATAAATGACTGTTTGTTTTTCTAATTAGTTGTAGTCATATTGAATAATAGCTTTTGATGATGCAGTAGAAATACTCTTATCATATTTTATTCACTCAAATGGCTTTACTGCACCTAGTTTAAAAACAACTCATTTATTGCTTTAGTCTAAGGAATAAAAAATGAATAAATCGATTTTTCGTAACACCGGATTAGTGACCTTAGTATCACTATTAATGGCGTGCGGGGGGGATAATAAAGATACACCGGTGCCTGAACCTATACCGGAAGTAGTAGCCCCTGATACTCCAGCGCCTGAAGCGCCAATAGCAGCTGAAATAGCAAATGGTGGGTTTGAAGAAGACACTACAGGGCAAACAACGCCCGTCGGAAATTGGGTATTTAGACCAGATCAAGAATCAAGCGCTACTTCTACTATAGAGATAATTGAATCGCAAGAAGGCGTTAATACTTACAAAGGCACCAAAGCAGCTGAGGTTATTGTTAATACATTGGGTGACAACCCTTGGGGAATTGAAATAGCTTATGAAGACCTTCCTATCACTGGAGGTAAAAATTACGAATTTAGTGTTTGGGCCAAAGGTGAAGAGGGAACCAGTGCCGATTTTTGGATTCAAACACCTGCGCCAGATTATGGTCAACTTAGCCTAGTAAAAGAAACACTCACAGGCGAGTGGCAAAAAATAACATTAACAGCCGCAACAGCCGAAGCTGACTCTTTAGTTAGGCTGGCAATTCACTTTTCAAAAGAAGAGAACATTAACAAGTCTATTTACCTAGACGAATTTTCAGGCTTTATTTTAGACGATGTACCAGCAGAAGAAATACCTGATGTTCAATACAGCGAAGTGACAGCACAAAGTTTAAAAGCATTAGCACCTAATTTTAATATTGGTGTAGCTGTTCCTGCGGGTGGATTTGGTAACAGCATAATAGACAGACCAGAGATTAAAACGATTATTGAACAACACTTTAATCAGCTCTCTGCTGAAAACATTATGAAGCCTACCTATTTACAACCAACCCAAGGTGAATTTTTTTACGATGATTCAGATGAGCTAGTTAACTACGCCAAAGACAACTCACTCACGGTACATGGTCATGTTTTTGTGTGGCACTCGCAAATTGCGCCTTGGATGCAAAGTTTTCAAGGTGATAAAGCCGCGTGGATAACCATGATGGAAAATCATATCACTCAAGTTGCCACTCATTTTGAAGAAGAAGGTGATAACGATACGGTAGTTAGCTGGGATGTAGTTAACGAAGCGTTTATGGAAAATGGTAAATACCGCGGTGAAAAAACCACAAACGACAGCGCTGACGAATCTGTGTGGTTTGAAAATATAGGTGCTGAATTTTTACCGTTATCATATAAAGCAGCAAGAGCAGCCGATCCTGATGCCGACTTATACTATAACGATTACAACCTGATTTGGAATGCAGATAAATTAGATGCTGTTATCAATATGGTTAACGATTTTCACAACAATGGCGTGCCTATTGATGGTATAGGGTTTCAATCTCATATTTCACTTAACAGCCCTGATATTTCAACCATTCAGGCACACCTTCAAAAAGTGGTCGATATTCGCCCTAAAATCAAAGTAAAAATTACCGAGCTAGATGTTCGTATGAACAACGAAGGCGGCATTCCTCTAACTTACTTAACCAGTGAAAGAGCAGATGAACAAAAGCAGTACTACTACGATATTGTTAAAACATACCTAGAAACTGTACCTGAAGATCAACGCGGTGGTATTACAATTTGGGGCGTAATTGACGAGGATAGCTGGTTACAAAACTGGCCAGAGCCGACAACAGAATGGCCACTGTTATTTTTTAATGACTTTACTGCAAAACCTGCCTTACAAGGATTTGCTAATGCATTAAAAGAGCTAATTGAAGTTGTACAACCAGCACCTTCATCAGAGCTGCTAACTAATGGCGACTTTGAAGCCGGACTTGATTCATGGCAAGCGCGTGGCAGTGCAAGCATAACCTTAGAGTCAACCCAAGCTCATAGCGGTAATAATAGCGCTTTAGTACAAGGTCGAACTGAAACATGGAATGGGTTACAAAAGGATGTAAAAGGCTTATTTACAGCAGATAAAACCTATAACGTATCTGCATGGGTTAAGCTATCTGACGATACCAGTACCGTTTCACCAGATATAAAACTAACGCTACAAATAGAGCACACTAGCACTGAATACCTTGAGTTGACGCCTGTTACAACAGTTGCAGCAGGCGACTGGGTTCAGTTATCAGGTACTTACACACATTCAATTACAACGCAGGAAAGCGCCGCTTTACTTTATGTTGAGTCAAGTGAACTCACCGCTGACTTTTATGTGGATGATGTATCGGTAACCTTGGTTGAATAATAAACCTAACTAAAAGTAATTAACCCCGGATTAAATAGTCTGTATTTTTATACAGACTATTTTTTCGTGGGCTTTAATTGTTTATGCAGGATGCAGCAGAGTTACCTTTTTAGTAGTTTGATACATGCCTTGAAGAATGACTATCCAATAGCAAACAAAATAAACTACCGATAATTTGGGCATCTCAATTTAAATCCTCATTTTCTGTGTTTGGGAGTTTTTTCACAAAGAGAGAAGAATGATAAATATCACATGAACTCAAAGCACCATGACAAAAAAAGAGCTTAAAGTTTATAACTAGCAATACGTTATGGTATTTGGTACTAATACAGAGCAAAAATAGTAGAGTAAGATTATTTAGTAATTAATATAATATTGATGAAAGTTCAATTTTCTTACATAGCCTTTGATTAAGGTTAAATATCCTCGCTAAGAATTTGAGGTGTTAATTGCTGTAAATAGAGCCGACTATCGTTAGCTGCGTTACTTAGCCAAATATTACTTAGTCATTTAAATCGATATAAGCTTGTTTTTCTACATATTACTCTCGGATAATTACAAATGTCTTTATTTTTTGAAAAAATTAAAAGTAACAAGGTTAAAACACCTACACAGCTAGGTTTTTCTCTAAAAAGCTGGAATGATTGCTGGGCAAGCTTAGAAGGAAATGCAGATACTAGTGATAGAGAGCTCTTTGACGCTGGCCTTATTATCTTTGACCTGTTAGATGAAATACGTAAGGAGCTCACAAAGCTATATAAAGAACATGCCCCTAATATAACGAATAGCGAGTTATTAGCAGCATATATCTCTATTTCTAATAGAGATAGAGCCCTCATGTCTCAACAACCTTTGTCGTCCAAATTTAGTATGCATAGTTCGACGCTTACTAATAATGCAGGAGCATACGAGCTTACCTTACAAGAAATATCTGACAGCGCCGTAGATGGTCTTGAAAAAGCAATTTATTTCTGTAAATCTCGTTTAAAAAATTCACAAGAGATAATTAAAGGGAACTCACCTTTATGTGTAATGAATTTTATATTTAAAGAGATACGACTTTCACAGCTCTATGGTATTTATGAGAATTACTGGCACGCAATACTCTGGAATAATTTTGAATTGATAGAGTTGGATAAAAATAAGAAAGAATATCTTGTTAAGCAACCCAAAGATAAATTTGAAATAGGTTCATATGTAAGTCAAATTCGAAAGACAAGATTAGATGCGCAAAATGCAATAATAGCTGAAAGCCCTGAAATATTCTCTCATTACGACAAAGACAAATATATAACAGTAGTAAAACGTGGTCGTAAAAGAGATCTTCTTTGCTTATCTATAAAAAATGCTAATCCTGAATTAAAAGCTACGAATTCTAACTGGAAAAGCAGTTATTATTCTTTAATAGATAACTTTGGTGTTGATGTGCTGAATAATCAACATATACAGGGATTTAGTATAAATGAAGCACTGGAAGTCTTTCGAAACCTAATTTTATTATCTATAACTTATACAAATAAATACCCGAGTAATTTTGATATATCTGATATAAAAAAGATTTTTCAGTTTTGCCCCAAAGTGAAAAAGTTAGAAATATGTCTAGCGATTGCAAAGTCATCAGATTATAAAGTAGAAAAAGTCAGAAAAATATTATCTTTTATAGAGTACTCTGCTTCTGATAAAGAGGACTTATGGTGTCATCCTATAATAAGTGTTTCCGAATCAGAATATGCTTTATTAACAAGCTCCTTGATCACACCTGTAATCTTAAGAGTTGTGGAGCATTGGTTAGTTAGCTTAAATATTGACTATCAAGATAAAGGTTTCGTTTATGAAAAACTTATAATTGATGGTGTTAATGAAGCTATAGGGAATAACCCTATGATTATTGACTCTAATAAACCTTTCTCAGGATTAATAAAAGTAGATAACGGCGAAGAAGAGATTGATTTAATTTTACGCATCGGTAATGTTGTTTTAATCGGTGAGGCAAAGTCAATAGTTACTACTGACTCACCAATTTCAAATTATAGGACCGTGGAAACTCTTAAGCATGCAGCGGTACAAGTAAAGCGAAAGTCTCATTTTGTGCAAAATAATTTATTAGGTATCTTTGAGAAATTAAATTGGAAGTATGAAAATGATACACAATATGAATTTGTATCTTGTATATTAAACAGCGGAAGAATGTATGTTGGTTTTGATATAGATGAAGTACCAGTGTGTGATGAAAAAATTTTACTAAAATACTTTCAAGATAACCTTGTACCCATAGTTAGTGTTTTTGACGAGTTTACCAAAGATGCTAAACACTTAGCTTGGTTAATACTTTATAGTAATTTTGATGAGCTAAAAAATAATTTAAAAGTGTATTTAAATCGACCTCCCCAAATATTTGAAAATGAAGAACACTTTGAATATAAATGTATTCCTTTACCGCAAATAAATGAAAACTCTTATAAAGTTATATTTAAGAGGTTTATCCCTAAAGATCTAAGTGTAAAAGACCGAGTAGAAATAAAGCATGATTTCCCGATTGGGAAAATACAAGATTATGATAATGAAATTAATAAAATGAATTTTATTGTTTGATAGTAAAAATTTTTTATGATCTTGATAAATTAATAATAGGATATATCTAAAAACAGCCTGATCTCAAACAGGCTGTTTATTTCCTCTAAAAGCGAAGCGTCTCTTAACCTCTTTGTGCATCATTCTTTTGATCTATTTCACTTAAAAACTCAAAAAGCCATCCAAAACTACTTAGCTTGATACCTCACTACCACAAACTTAAGTGGCACATCGCCGTTGTTATAAATGCCGTGTACGTCGTTAGGGGCTGCAAATAAAATATCTCCAGTATGCGCTGGCTGGCTTTTGCCATTAAGCGTCCACGTGCCAGAGCCCTCAAGAATCATTAAGTATTCTTCATCGGGATGCTGGTGGGCAGGGTGTATTTCGTTATTAGGTTTAATAACCGCAACGCCCGTAATAGCGCCTTTGGTGAGTGGTGTATCGCCATAAAAGTAGGTATGAAAATCGCCGCCTTCGTAGTGAGTAATGTGTGCGTCTTTTTGACTCACAATAGCTGATGTAAGTTGTGTGGGTTTATCTGCTGCGCTGACAGGTAATGCAGCAGTTAATGCGACCATTAATGCAAAAATGGCTACGGCTGTTAGTGATAAGGTGTTTGTTGTGTTTTTCATGTGTGTCCTTGCTAATTTATTTACTAATTATCTTGCTAGTTAGGTATGCAATTAAGAAATGTGTACTGTGTTATTTTTGTTCAGTCTATTTTAATAAAACGTTGTTGTCAAAAGGACTATATGGTGTTAAGTTTACGTTGCACACTAAAAAACACACAATAGGTACATCATGCATAAAAATAAACTTACGATTGCTATTTTATTAGGAATGTCGAGCCTTGCACTTGGCTGTAATGACTCAGCAGAGCAAAGTAAACCGACATTAAAATCGCAAAAAGCGCCGGAGCAAATAACGCTTAAAGCGCAATTTAAAGACCACTTTAAAATTGGCACAGCGATTAGCCGCGACCAAATATTAGGGGCTTTGCCTGAAGATTTAAACGTAGCTAAAGCGCAATTTAATACTTTTACGCCAGAAAACTCAATGAAGTGGGAGCGTATACACCCAGAGCTTGAAACGTATGACTTTGAAGCCGCTGATGCGTTAGTTCAGTACGCACAAGAGAACAGCCAAGAATTAGTTGGGCATACATTAGTGTGGCATTCGCAAACACCTGATTGGGTTTTTGAAGACGAGCAAGGCGAACCACTTACTCGCGACGCATTACTTAAGCGTATGCAAAACCATATTAATACTGTTGCAGGGCGTTATAAAAACCGTATTTTTGCATGGGACGTGGTAAACGAAGCACTTAACGAAGACGGCACACTGCGTGAATCTAAATGGAGCACCATTATTGGTGACGACTTTATAGAATACGCGTTTAAATACGCTAAGCAGGCAGCGCCTAATGCCAAGTTATATTACAACGATTACAACTTATATAAGCCAGAAAAAAGAGCCGGTGCAATTGCGCTTATTAAAAATTTGCAAAGCAAAGGTATTGAAATTGATGGTATTGGTATGCAAGCGCATTACTCGCTTGATAACCCAGAGCTTTCGTTAATGGAAGACTCTATTGTGGCATACGCTGCAACGGGCATTGATGTGATGATAACCGAGCTTGATATTTCGGTATTACCGTTCCCTGAAGGTGAAGAGCAAGGCGCTGACATTTCGTTAGATATTGCGCTACAAGAGCGATTTAACCCATACCCGAATGGTTTACCTAGTGAAGTAAACACCCAGTTAGGCGAGCGCTATAAAGCCGTGTTCGACATACTTAAAAAACATGACGATAAAGTAAGCCGCGTTACTTTTTGGGGTATAAGCGATGCAGGCACTTGGCGTAACGATTGGCCAATGCAAGGGCGCACCGATTACCCATTATTAATTGACCGTGAGCTAAAACTTAAAAGCTTTGTAAGCGATTTATAATCGCACTAAGTATTTAACCTCCCGCAAAGGATCGCTTAATAGCGATCCTTTTTTGGTTTATAAAATAGCTATTTTTTATTGGTTTTAGTTAAGCAGTAACTAATATGCGTTTGCAAAGGCACTTGTGGTGTTAAATAGCTAAACGGGAAGTGTGGGTTATTAGGGCTGTCGGGGCAAAATTGCGGCTCTAGGCAAATACCGTCATATGCATTAAACGCACCTTTTAAGTGCTGCCCTGTATAAATCTGAATAGCAGGGTAGTTAGAAAGCACACTCAGCATTACTTTTTCATCAGCGCTTGTAAGCTCTGCGTGTTGCTTAATGGTTTGCAGGTTAAGTACTTGCTCGGTTACAAAATTATGATCAAGTTTATCGGTTTTATTAAGCACCCGCGCATTTGTATAGTCAAAAGGCGTATTGGCTACAGGGGCTATTAAACCTGTGGGAATGGCGTTTGTATCTACGGGGGTATAATGCGCGGCAGCCAGTTTTAATGTATGCCCTTGTGCGCTGTTAGTAATGCCATTTAAATTAAAATATGGGTGTGATGTAGGCCCTGCAATGGTTTTATTATTACTGGTAATTGTAAATTTAATATCAAGATTACTGTGGCTTTTACTGTTAGTGGTAAAGGTATACAGCACGTTAAATGTAGTTTTACCTGGGTAGCCGTTGTATCCATCGGGTAGGGTAATACGTAAACTTAATGCATTTTTGTGATGATAATCGAGCTGCCAAAACAAGTCGCTTAATGCTTTTTGACCGCCGTGGAGTTGGTTTACGCCTTCGTTTTTATTAAGCGCATAGGCTTTATCATCAATGTTTATTTGGGCGTTACTTAGCCTGTTTGCATAAGGGCCGGCTATAGCGCCTAAGTAAAACGTGTCGTTTAAATAGTCATTAATATTAGAATAGCCAAGTACAATATTTCGTTTTTTATTATCAATATGGGTAACCCAGCTGGTAAGCCGGGCACCGTAGTTAATAATAGAAATAGTATCGTTTACCTCATTACTTAGCGTGTATTGAACAAGTGAAGTTGTCATGATGGTTACTCTTTTAATTGTTCGCTCTAGCTTTTTTAATTTCTTCTTTTACGATTGGGTACAGATCGTAAGTTGGGTAAAACTCAGTGCTGTAAGCTTTCCAACCATAACGTTCAATCGATAAGTTTACTTTTGGTAACAGCGCTGCCGGAAAGCGCAAAGTGACTACTTGCCCTATGCCCATCATTACTTTCCAAGATTCTACCGTTGCGCCCTCTGGCGGAAAATGTTTGTAAAAGTTAGCGTTGTTGAGTATTTCTTTTATTTCAGAGAGATTTTTTGATTGGTCGTGTTTTAAAAAAATCGTTAGCATTAGTTCATCATTTTGCTCGTCATTTGCCCATGCGTTAAAACTAGTACTTGCACTAAAAAGCATAATTAATAGTAAGTATTTCATAGTTCACCTTTGTTGGTTAATTGTAAAAATGCGCCGAGCTTTGGGAGGCTTAGCGCATTAATTGGATAAAGTTTGGATTATTTAGCGCATTACGCGTACTAAATATATTAAGCGTTGGCTTTAATTAACGCCTGCGCGGTGCTCACTACATTTTTGGTGGTAAAGCCAAAATGCTCTAATAACACATTACCTGGCGCCGACTCACCAAAAGTGCTCATACCAATTACTTTGCCTTGTAAGCCTACATATTTAAGCCAGTAATCTTGGTGTGATGTTTCAATTGCAATACGGTTTACAACTGAGTTTGGCAGTACACTTTGCTTATAATCGTCTGATTGCAGGTCAAACAATGTGGTGCTTGGCATTGATACCACACGCACTGCAACGCCTTGTGCTGTGAGCTCTTTAGCAGCTTGCATTGCTAAATCTACCTCAGAGCCTGTTGCAATTAAAATAAGCTCAGGTGCTTTATTGCTTTCGCTAAGAATATAGCCGCCTTTTTCTATGTCGCTAATTTGCTGAGCGCTGCGTGGCTGGTGGTTTAGCCCTTGGCGACTAAAAATAAGCGCAGTAGGTTGCTGCTGATTTTGTATCGCGTTTTTCCACGATACTGCAGTTTCTACTGCGTCACATGGGCGCCATGTGACTAAGTTTGGCGTCATACGTAGGTTGGCTAGTTGCTCAATAGGTTGGTGAGTTGGACCGTCTTCACCTTGGCCTATAGAGTCGTGGGTATACACAAATATATTTTGAATACCCATAAGTGCCGACATTCTTACTGCGTTACGGGCATATTCCATAAACATTAAAAATGTAGCGCCGTAATTAATAAAACCACTGTGCAGTGATATGCCATTCATAATGCCGCTCATACCGAACTCGCGCACGCCATAAAATAGGTAATTACCGCTGGCGTCATCTGCGCTTATGCCTTTAGAGCCAGACCACAGCGTTAAATTAGAACCAGCTAAATCGGCAGAGCCACCCAATAACTCTGGTAAATGCGGGGCAAAGGCTTCAATAGTGTTTTGCGAGGCTTTTCGGCTGGCTATATTGGCAGCGTCTTTGTTGCACTGTGCAATGTAGTCGTTTGCAATAGCTTCAAAACTTTCAGGTAGGGTGCGTTTAATTACGCGGCGTTCAAATTCTTTGGCAAGCTCAGGGTGGCTTTTGGTGTAGTCACTAAACAGTTGTTGCCATTGTTTTTGTTTTTTATCACCGCTTTGTTTAGCGTCCCAATGGGCGTAAATATCATCACTGATACTAAATGCTTCATTTGGTAGGTTTAAAAATTTGCGCGCCGCAGTTATTTCGTCATCACCTAATGGCGAGCCATGGCAATCGTGCGAGCCTGATTTATTTGGCGAGCCAAAACCAATTACGGTTTTACAACAAAGTAGAGTAGGTTTATCGCTCACTTGTTTTGCTTGTGCAATGGCGCTGGCAATTTGTTCTGGGTCGTGGCCGTCTATATCTTTTATTACATGCCAGCCGTAAGAGTCAAAGCGTTTTGCGGTGTCGTCGGTAAACCAGCCCTCAACGTGTCCGTCGATAGATATGCCGTTATCGTCCCAAAAAGCAATAAGTTTACCCAGCCCTAATGTGCCTGCAAGCGAACATGCTTCGTGCGATATGCCTTCCATTAAACAGCCATCACCCATAAAACAGTAAGTGTAATGATCTACAATATCAAAACTCTCTTTGTTAAATTGTGCTGCTAGGGCTTTTTCGGCAATAGCCATACCTACGGCATTTGATAAACCTGCGCCAAGCGGGCCTGTTGTTGTTTCAACACCTGGGGTGTAACCGTATTCAGGGTGCCCTGGGGTTTTTGAATGCATTTGTCTAAATTGTTTAAGCTCGCTTAGTGGTAGTTCGTACCCGCTTAAATGCAATAAAGAATAAATAAGCATAGATCCGTGACCGTTACTGAGTACAAAGCGGTCTCGGTTTGCCCAATTTGGATCGTTTGGATTATGGTTTAAAAAATCGTTCCACAGTACTTCGGCTATATCGGCCATACCCATAGGTGCGCCCGGATGCCCTGAATTTGCTTGCTGTACCGCATCCATGCTAAGTGCGCGAATAGCATTTGCAAAAGGCGCACGAGAAGAAAGCTGAGTCATGTATTACCTCAAATAAAATTAAAAAAGCCTGCACATAATATGGCAGGCTTGAGGGAAATTAGTTTAGTAAGTCTTCAACCAATTTAGCCAAAATACGCTGATCTTTGGCAAAGTTACGAATACCTTCACCGAGCTTTTCGCTGGCCATTGCATCTTCGTTGTGCTGCCATAAAAATTGCTCGTGGGTGAGTGGGGTTATGTCGCTTTGCGGTGCTTTGGCAATGTTTGCAGCGTCAAGCTTTGTAACCAGAGTACCTTCTTGGCTTTGTAAATCATTGAGTAATGATGGCGAGATAGTCAGTAAATCGCAGCCAGCAAGTTCGATTATTTCTTCAGTGTTTCTAAAGCTTGCGCCCATTACCACGGTTTTATAATCGTACTTTTTGTAGTACTGATAAATACCTGTAACCGACTGCACACCAGGATCTTCGCTTGGAGTGTATTCTTTATTATCGCGGGCTTTGTACCAATCAAGAATACGCCCAACAAACGGAGATATAAGCGTTACGTTAGCTTGTGCGCATGCAATGGCTTGAGCCATCGAAAAAAGCAGGGTTAAGTTACACTTAATACCTTCTTTTTCTAACTGCTCGGCGGCTTTAATGCCTTCCCATGTTGAAGCAAGTTTAATAAGTACGCGGTCTTTTGAAATACCCGCTTGCTCGTAAAGCGAAATAAGCTTACGCCCTTTGGCAATACTTGCTTGGGTGTCAAACGATAAACGCGCATCTACTTCGCTTGATATACGCCCAGGTATTACCTTTAGTATTTCACAGCCAAAGTTAACAATAAGTTGGTCGCAAATAGCGTCAACGTCGTTGCCAGCTTTGCTTATAGCATCACTAATTAAATGTTTATACTGAGGTAATTTTGCAGCTTGTAAAATTAACGAAGGATTGGTTGTTGCATCAACCGGTTGTAGGGCTTTGATTGACTCTACATCGCCACTGTCGGCAACGACCGTGGTTACTTTTTTGAGTTGTTCTAACAAGTTCATAATGATGTACGCCTCGGCTTTAAAACCGAGGCGATGTCCTTATACGTAGCGGTTAACAATATTCTCAAGCAGTTCTTGGCGACCAGAAACTTGCTTAGGATCGATGTTGTTCTCGTGTACTAAGGCTGAAAGGCTCTCAAGTGATTGCTCACCATTTAGAATGCTTTGACCTAGGTCTTCTTTCCAGCCTGCGTAACGTTTTTCAACAAAGTCAGACAGCTCGCCACCTTCAATCATTGCTGCTGCATTGAGTAATGCTTTAGCCATCGTATCCATACCGCCAATGTGACCAATGAATAAGTCATCGCGTTCACACGATTGACGACGAAGTTTAGTGTCAAAGTTAAAGCCGCCCGTTGTAAAGCCACCCATTTTTAAAATTTCGTAAACAACAAGTGTGCACTCAGCTACATCGTTAGGAAATTGGTCTGTATCCCAACCGTTTTGCATGTCGCCACGGTTAGCATCAATACTACCCATAATGCCTTCTGCGCAAGCAACTGCAATTTCGTGGTGGAAGCTATGACCCGCAAGTGTTGCGTGGTTTGCTTCAATGTTTACTTTAATTTCGTCTTGTAAGCCGTGCTTATACAAAAAGCCTGCAACTGTTGCTGTATCGTAATCGTACTGGTGCTTAGTCGGCTCTTGTGGTTTTGGCTCAATTAATAATGTACCTTTAAAACCAATTTTTTTCTTGTGCTCTACAACCATTTTTAAAAAGCGTGCGTACTGTTCGCTTTCTTGTGCAAGGTCTGTATTTAGTAGCGTGTCGTAACCTTCACGACCACCCCACAGTACGTAGTTTTCGCCGCCTAAACGATGCGTAATTTCCATTGCATGTTTAACTTGTGCTGCTGCATATGCATACGTATTAGGATTAGGGTTTGTTGCACCACCGGCACAAAAACGCTGATTTGAGAATAAGTTAGCAGTACCCCACAGTAGTTTTAAACCTGTGCGCTGCATTTCTTTTTCGATAATGTTAGCGATATGCGTTACGTTATCGTGGCTTTCTTGTAGTGTTTTGCCTTCAGGGGCAATATCAACATCATGAAAACAAAAGTAAGGAACGCCTAATTTTTCATAAAATTCAAAGGCTACTTTTACTTTTTGTTCAGCAAGTTCTAATTGGTTGCCCACAGGTTGGATCCAAGGACGGTCAAACGTACCTTCACCAAAAATATCAAACCCTGTAGAACAAAAGTTATGCCAGTAACAAGCTGCAAAACGAAGGTGCTCTTTCATTGTTTTGCCAAGCACTACTTGGTTTTCGTCGTAGTAACGAAATGCAAATGGGTTTTTAGAGTTTTCACCCTCAAATTTAATTTTTTCAACGTTTGTAAAAAATTGCTCGCTCATATTGTGCTCCATTAATTTTATAATAGTGTATTAAAAGTATGTTTTTACACTTTGATAAAGTGCTTTGTATGTTGTGTATTGCTGTGCGTAAAAGTCTTGCATGATTGGGTCTGGCTCAATGGTTTGCGTTACTTTGCCGTTAACACACACTTGTTGTGCAGAGAGTTGTGTTACTGCTATTCGGGCAAGCCTTGCAGCGCCAAATGCGGGACCAACTTCTGAGCCTTCTCGGTAAATTAGGGGGCGGTTAAGTACGCTTGCGATGATTTTTCCCCACAGTGGGCTTTTAGCGCCACCACCAATAACGGTTACATCGTCAATTTGTGCGCCGGCATCAAGCAGTACTTGTTGGCCATCGGCAAAGGCAAAAGCAACGCCCTCGAGTACTGCGCGGCCAAGGGCTGCTGCATCGGTATCACTGTCTAAACCAAAAAACACGCCTTTGGCATCGGGGTTATTATGCGGCGTACGTTCGCCAGTTAAATAAGGCAAAAATATCACTGAGCTTGGTTTGCTAAAGTCGCATTTACTTACTTGTTCAAGCAATGCACCTTCGTTTTCAAAACCAGTTAATTTAGTGACCCAGGTTAAACAGCTTGCTGCGCTTAACACCACTGACATTTGGTGCCAGGTGTTTTCAATGCAATGACAAAAAGTATGTACAGCACCTTCTGGGTTAGGCAGGTATTTTTCGTTGGCAACAAAGTAAACGCCCGAAGTACCTAATGATAAAAACGCTTGTTTTGGCTTTACTACGCCTACACCGGCAGCGCCTGCGGCATTATCGCCACCGCCTGCAACAATAGGTACTTGCTCCATTCCCCATTTAGCAGCAACTTGGGCTGTTAGTTTGCCTGTAATTTGTGTGCCTTCAAAAAGAGTAGGCATGTGTTGCTCTTTTAAGTCGCAAGCACTAAGCATTTTTTGCGACCATGCTCTTTTTTCTACGTCTAGCCATAATGTGCCTGCAGAGTCAGACATATCTGATGCAAAATCGCCGGTCATTAAAAAGCGTAGGTAGTCTTTTGGTAATAATACTTTGGCTACTTTTGCAAAATTTTCTGGCTCAAACTCTTTTAACCACACCAATTTAGGTGCAGTAAAACCAGGCATTGCTATGTTGCCGGTAATATCACGAGAATTTGGTTCGCGTTTTTCAAGCTCTACACATTGTGCAGCACTACGCCCGTCGTTCCATAAAATGGCTGGGCGAATAATATTATTGTTTTTATCAAGCAGCGTAGCGCCATGCATTTGACCAGAAAGGCCCACAGCCTTTACCGATTTTAGTAATGCAGGGTGAGTATTTTTAAGATCCTCGATTGCACTACATGTAGCAAGCCACCAGTCTGTAGGGTTTTGCTCAGAAAAAAGTGGTGCAGGGCGTGAAACGCTTAAAGATCCACTTGCTTGAGCAAGCAATTGGTCTTTCTCGTCTAAAATAATTACTTTTACACCTGAAGTGCCTAAATCGATACCAAGGAACATAAATGTGATACTTAATGTTGTTTCAGTGTTAGCGCTAACATTAATGATTTGATATTGTTAAGTCAAGCTAGTTTTAAACTATGTTTAACAATTAATTTGCAAGTTTATTGCTTGGTTGTTGGAGTTCACTTAAATTTCTTTTTAAGATCATAAGGAAACACTATGAAAAAAATAAACTGGGGTATTGTTGGTTGTGGCCGAATTGCTGCACAATTTTGTGAAGACTTAGCACATACCAATAATGGTGTTGCGTACGCGGTTGCAGCAAGAAGAGGGGAAGATGCAAGCGCCTTTGCGAGCAAGTATGGCGCGGCAAATGCCTACGAAGGGTATCAAGCATTATTTGACGATAAAAACGTTGATGTAGTTTACATTGCGACCCCGCATAACTTTCACTTTAAAAATGCCAGCGATGCTATTAAAGCAGGTAAGCATGTATTGTGCGAAAAGCCTATTACGGTCTCGGCTGAAGAGTGTAAGCAGTTGTCTTTACTGGCTAAAAAGCACGACGTATTTTTAATGGAAGCCATGTGGACGTACTTTTTACCTGCAATACAAAAAGCAAAACAATGGGTAGAGCAAGGGCGAATTGGCACTATTAAACATGTTAAAGCTGACTTTGGCTACCCTGTGCCTTTTAATCCCGATGGGCGTGAATACAACCCAGATTTAGCGGGCGGTTGTTTACTTGATATGGGAATTTATCCGCTTGCCATTGCCAATTACTTTTTAAATAACGACCTTGAAAACTTATACGTAAGAGCAAATATTCGCTACAAAGGCGTGGAAGACGATGTACTTATTACTGCTAATTGTGGTGATGTAATGGTGAGCTTAGCAACGTCATTTCAATGCCGGTTAGGGAATGGCGCGTATATTATTGGCGACAAAGGCTATATAAAAATACCCGATGCATTTAGGGCTTATGAGTGCTCTTTGTATGAGCTTGATGACTTAATTGAGCATTTTGAAGATGGCAGGCAGTCACAAGGTTATAGCTTTGAAGCGCAAGAAGTAGGGCGCTTACTGAGCGAAAACAAACGAGAGAGTGACATTATGAGCCACTCTCAAAGTTTACTTTTACAATCGCAAATGGAGCGTATTAAAGCCCTGTTTTAAAATAGTTTTAAGAGAACTTTAATAGAGCTTTAAAAGAGTTTTGAATGAGCTTTAAAGCAGTTTCAAAAAGCTTTCAATCAACTAATAAACTTAACTAGCGGCGATTTATTCGTCGCTAGGTTCGTCATAATTAAAAAATGAATAGTGAGCTTCTTTATTTGCCCCCGATAAGTCTTGGCAGGCCATACCAACAAAAGCACCGGTAAAACACGGTCGATACCCTTGCGGTGATTGCTGCACGTAATCATCCGATAAAATACTACCATCGAGCACTGGACCAAACTTTATCCAGCAGCTTTTTTCGGTGGCGTAGTAAAACTGCAGCTGAGCGCCATTAAAATCAGCTTTTAAGTGAACAGGTTTGTTTGTTTTAAGCAAAAGCGGTGCAACAGGCGTACTTGTTTGGTATTTATCGCAGCTTATTATATTTAAATAACGTGGTGTGGTTTCATCGCCTACATCGCCGCCGCTTATATGTAAATAGTAGTAATGAGCGGTGTTGTAATAACATACAAGCCCCGCCATTTGCTGAAAACTGCTCGGCGCAAAATCAACGCATGTGCTGCTAACAGTATGATGAGCCTGTATACGCCTGGCAATAAAACTTTGCTGATGCAATGAGCTTAAAGACTCTTTTCCCACTAGGGTGAGCGATGCTTTTTGAGTATTTTTATAGACCCAATTTTTGCACATAGGTATACGCAATGACTGAAAATCAATAGTCAGATCATCGTTACTAAAATCAATATGTGTTGTGGGTTGCGGCTGTGGATTTGGCGTTAAGCCCTCAACGGGTACGTGTATTCTCGGGGCTTTATTTGTGTGTTTTGCATAAGGCCAGCCATCGTCTTTCCAGATTATTTGCTCAATCCCTGTTTCACGCCCTGTAATGCAGCGGCCACGCTCAGATAGTGGTCTTGATGTTAAAAATACCGTGTACCAATTACCGGTTTGTGTTTGAAAAAAATCTCCATGGCCACATTTTTGTAGCGCATTACTCGGCTCGTGGGCTGCTGTAATAACGGGGTTGTACGGGTGTACTTGGTAAGGGCCAAATACGTTTTTAGAGCGCGCAATACTAATGCAGTGTTCATACCCTGTGCCACCTTCAGCGGTAATTAAATAGTAGTATTCGCCGCGTTTTAAAATATGCGGGCCTTCAGTGCAACCAAGATCTGTGCCTGCAAATATAGGTTTAACATTGCCTATTAACTTACTGGTTTTTAGGCAAAGCTCTTGCATTACTATGCCACCAAAGAGTGTGTTGTTGCGGTGATCAACCAGCATGTTTAGCAAATAACTTTTACCGTCATCATCGTGAAAAATAGACGGATCAAAACCGCTAGAATTTAAGTAAGTCGCTTGTGACCAGTTGCCGGTAATATCAGTGGTTGATACAAAATAATTTGGCGTGTCTTTCCATGGGCCATCAAAGCTTTTTACATTGGTATACACCAAATAAAAACGCCCATTGTTGTAGCTAAGTTGCGGTGCCCATACACCGCAAGAGTCGGGCACTCCTCGCATATCGAGTTGCTCTACGGTGTTAAGTGCTTGGCCTATAACTCGCCAATTTACTAAATCGGTAGAGTGGTGAATTTGCACACCGCCAAACCATTCAAATGTTGAAGTGGCTATGTAGTAGTCGTTATTAACTCTGACAATGTTTGGGTCTGGGTTAAAGCCTCTTAGAATTGGGTTTTGCAGCATGCTCATAATATAGGCCTTTTTAAGTTTTTTATATTATTGGGTGTGAAGATTATGAATTTGTTGTTAGCGCTAACATTTTCAGTGTAGTATAAGACTTTGTCAATAAGTAATCATTTAAAACGCGCTGTAAACAATATCAAGCTTTACAATTATGTATAATGAAAATTAAGAAAGTTAATTATAACAATCCACTGATTGTGAGTAGGTAATAACAGTAATGGCCGATCCTAAAAGAGCAAGAATACAAGATGTAGCCGAGCAGGCTGGTGTATCAATGATGACAGTTTCGCGCGTGCTCAACCAAGACAAAAAAGTAAGCGACAAAACCCGCGAAAAAGTAATGGCTGTTGTTGAGCAATTAAATTACAGGCCAAATGTGTCTGCTAGGCGCCTTGCTAGTACTAAGTCATTCTTTTTAGGGCTTTTATACGATAACCCAAGTGACTCTTACATAAGCCAATTTTTATTGGCAGCGCTTAAAAAATGCCGCGCACTGGGCTACCACCTTGTTGTTGACGAAGCGCATACCGATATTGACAAAACAATTGAATCGGTAAAGCAACTTATTGATGTTACACAGGTTGATGGCATGATTTTACTGCCACCTATGTGCGACAACGAACAGGTTTTAGATGTTCTTACTAAAGCAAATATTCCGTTTGTAAGAATAACGCCAGATACAAAATTAAATCGCTCCCCTTATATATGCATGGACGATTATCAAGCGGCGTTTGATGTTACAGAGCATTTAATAAATCAAGGGCATAGCAAAATTGCACATATTATTGGCGACACTAAACAAGGTGTTAGCCGTTTGCGTTACCAAGGCTATTTAGATGCGCTGCGCTCTAATAAAATAATAACGCCACCTGAGTATATAGAGCAGGGTAGTTTTACCTATCAATCGGGTATGGAAGCGGCAATAAAATTACTTTCGCTTGATGATAAACCAACAGCTATTTTTGCAGCTAACGATGATATGGCAGCCGCTGTAATCTCAATAGCTCAAAAACAAGGTATTAATATTCCAAGCGAACTGTCGGTTGTTGGCTTTGATGACACGCAACTTGCAACCATAGTGTGGCCAAATATTTCTACGGTAAAACAGCCCATTAATGAAATGGCTGAGCTTGCCATTACTTTACTAGCATCGGGACAGTATAACGATTTGAGCAATGTAAAAAGTTTAGACTTAAGACATATTTTAGATTTTGAATTAATAGAAAGAGAATCAAGCTCAGCCAATAAAAACAACTAAATAAGCACACCCTTTTGAGCTTCAAAATCTATATAAAATAACAACAACACGCAATATGGATACTTATGAACGAGAAAGAAAATGTACTTTTAATAGTACTGGTTTGCTTTGTTGCGACCATTGGCGGTTTTTTATTTGGGTTTGACAGCGGCGTAATTAACGGCACGGTTGATGGACTCCAAACAGCGTTTGGCTCCAGTAGTGCGGGTACGGGGTTTAACGTTTCGAGCATGCTAATTGGTTGTGCAATTGGTGCGTTTTGCGCAGGTCGGTTGGCTGATAAATTTGGACGACGTCCAATTTTACTTTTTGCTGCAGCTTTATTTATTATAAGTGCTTGGGGCTCGGGTGTGTCAGTCACATCGTTTGAATTTGTGATTTATCGCATTTTAGGCGGCTTAGCGGTAGGCGCAGCATCGGTTATGACCCCAGCATATATTAGCGAAATTGCCCCCGCACGATACAGAGGCACGCTCTCTACACTTCAACAAGTGGCTATAATTTTTGGTTTGTTTAGCGCATTTGTAAGTAACTACTTTTTAGCAAATACGGCTGGCGGCTCTACGGCGTTATTTTGGCACGACTTTGAAACATGGCGTTGGATGTTTTGGGTTGAATTATTACCTGCATGCTTGTTTTTAATCGCTTTATTTTTTATCCCCGAAAGCCCTCGATACTTAATTATGGCTGGTAAAAAAGAGGCCGCCGCGCGTGTTTTATCTAAATTATATGGCGATGAAACTGCCGCTCTTAAATTAAATGAAATAGCAGAGTCTCTTGCTGGCGATAAACACCAACCTAAATTATCTGATCTTATTGATAAACCTAAAAAACGTTTACGCCCTATTGTTTGGATAGGAATTGGCTTAGCTACATTTCAGCAATTAGTCGGCATTAACGTTGTTTTTTACTACGGCGCGGTACTTTGGCAAGCAGCAGGCTTTACTGAATCTGACGCGTTACTTATTAATATAATAAGCGGCTTTGTAAGTATTTTAGCGGTGTTTATTACCATGTATTTTATAGACAAAATTGGCAGAAAACCTTTTTTGTTAACCGGCTCAATTGGTATGACGGTGACACTTTCGGTTATTGTTTATGCCTTTTTAAATGCAGATATTGGCTCAACAGGCAACTTAGAATTAGGAGAGCAGGGCATAGTTGCTTTAATAGCCGCTAATGCGTATGTGTTCTTTTTTAACTTATCGTGGGGCCCTGTAATGTGGGTTATGTTAGGCGAAATGTTCCCTAACCAAATTCGCGGTTCAGGCCTTGCAGTGACCGGCTTTGCCCAGTGGATAGCTAACTTTTTAATTACCTGGTCGTTCCCTGTTATGCTCACAGGCATTGGTTTAGCTGGGGCGTATGGTTTTTACGCATTTTGCGCGTTTGTTTCAGTCATATTTGTATTTAAGTTTTTACACGAAACCAAAGGCAAAGAGCTTGAACAAATGAAAGGGTAAATATTACCCCTTTAATAAGCGGCAAAACTACTGTAATGGTTTGGCGCTTATTTTATTTATTTTCATACCTACAATGAAAAAGAGTGCTTATATTCATCTTTACTTTTCTATAAAAGACTCCTAATAGATAAAGTTATATTTAGGAGTCATTAATTTTCTATCTTGCACCGCAATAATACCTTACATAAATTATGCTGGCTAAGTGGCCTTAATAATAGTTACCCTATTTGTATGGTTGTTTTAGCAAATTTAAGAGGTTGTAATTTAGGTTTTGCAAAACAATAAGCAAATGTCAGTGGACCTACTCTGCCAATCAGCATAAGTAAAATTATTATTAGCTGGCTTGGCATACTTAAATTACTAGTAAAATCACGAGATAGCCCTACAGTGCTCAATGCCGAAATTACTTCAAAAGTAATATCTAAAAGAGACGTTTTCTCGATTTTACTCATAATCATGATGCTTAAAAAAGCCGTAAATAAGTATAAAATTACAACACTCAATGCTTTTATCACAAGTTTGTCGCTTAGCTCTCTGTTAAATATGGTTACCTGTGGTTTTTGGCGTAAATAGCTATACATAGCAAGTAGTAAAATAACAAAAGTTCCTATTTTAATGCCGCTTGCTGTACTTACCGAACCACCACCTATTACCATTAATAACAATGTAAGCAATGTCGAGTCGGAACTGAGCTGGCTAATAGGTAAAGTATTAAAGCCTGCAGTACGTGGTGTAACTGCTTGAAACCAGGCAGCAATTACTTGCTCGTTAATAGGTAGGTTGGCAAGTGTGGCTGGATTTGAATATTCAAATAAAAAAACAAGCAAAAATGCACAGCAATTAATTACAGCACTTGCAATTAATACAATACGTGTATTAGTTGCTAATTTATGCCAGCGACGTTGTTGATATATATCTATTAAAACGGTAAACCCTAAGCCACCGATTATAAATAATGCACTGATAATAAGATTAACAGATACATCACTTTTAAAAGCCATTAAGCTATTACTGTCGAGTGCAAACCCGGCATTGTTAAAAGCCGAAATAGTATAAAATAGACTTTGATAGGCGCTACCCACAATACCATAGTCATCTACCCAGCTAATAAAAAGTAAGCAAAATGCTATAGTCTGAATTATTAGCGAGTAAGTTATTACACATCTAGCTACATGGATCACTCCATTTAAATCGCTGGTATCGAATGCTTGGCTTGCAAGTAAACGTTGTTTTAATCCTAAGTTTTTACCAATACTTAAAAATGAAATAACGGCTACGGTCATAAAGCCGATTCCTCCAATTTGAATAAGTACCATAACAACACATTGCCCAAATGTGGTTAGCGCAGTACCTGTATCAATAACAACTAAGCCTGTAACTGTAACCGCAGAGGATGCAGTAAAAAAAGCTTGAATAAAGCTAAGCGATTCAACACTTGCAAAAGGTAATAGTAATAAGCAAGTGCCGAAAATAATGAGAGCAAAAAAACCAGCAGTTAAAATTAAAGGGGGGTTAACAGGCCTTTTGAAATTTTTTAAACGGCGATTAAATTGCTTTGGAAGTACGTGTGCTTGCCAGTTAATCATAAAGCTTTAAACCGTTTGGTGAGTTTTGTTAGGTAATGTTTAGAGCCCAGTAATACAAGGCTATCACCATGGCGTAACTCGGTGTCGAGTGTTAGGTCTGTATTGAAATTATCATCTCGGCGTAAGGTGAGCGGTTTTATATCTGAGTTACGCTCTTTTAGAAGCCAGCCAATATTGCGCCCTGATAAATGTAAATCTATGGCAAGCTCAACAATAAATGTAGATTGTGTAAGTGCAAAGTACTGGTTAACCATAGGGTAGTTAAGTGCATGTGCTACTCTGATCCCCATTTCTTCCTCGGGGTGAATAATACGAGATACGCCAAGTTTACTTAAAATTTGATGGTGACTTTTAGAGCACGCCTTAACCCATATTTGTTTAACACCAAGGTTTTTTAAATGCAGCACGCATAAAATACTCGCTTCTATGTTTTCACCAATTGCAACTAATACAGCTTGGCAGCTGGTTAAGTCGAGTCGAGCAAGCTGTGTTTCATCACTAGCATCTAAAATGACAGTGTAATTTAACTGATTAGCAAACGTGTTAATGGTGCTTTCGCTTATATCGGCTGCGCAAACGTGATGCCCCTGATTAGCAAGCTCAAGCGAGGCGGTAACACCAAAACTACCTAATCCAATTACTGCAAACTGTGCCATGTGCGTTCCTATTTAAAAAATACTACATAGCAAAGACTATGGAATTTTAAAAAAGAGTCACCCCATATCAATTAAGCTTTATAAACATTTAACACTACAGCCAAAAATCTTTATAAAAACTTTATACACAACGTATTAAAAAGCAGTAACCTATAAAAAGAGAATTTTATGGGAGTGCACAAATGGGTATTAATAAATGGCTTAAGCCGCTTTTATTAACAACAATTGCGCCTATTTTTATTGTGCTGGCTATTTTTCCAGTTCGAGAGTGGCTAACGACCACCGACATTGTGATGTTGCAATTACTTTGGGTAGCATGGGTTGCGGTGCGTCAAAATGCCGCCTTAGCGGGGATTACAACGTTAGTTAGTGTGGCATGTACCGACTGGTTTTTTGTACTGCCGTACTTTACATTTCATATCGAAAAAATTGAATACTTAGTCACTTTTACTGTCATGCTTATATTTGGCTTGATGATAAGCAAATTGGCGGGCGAGCTAAGTAAAAACGTTCGTGATACCCAGTTACATGCCAGTAATACACGATGTTTATATGAGTTAGCTAAGGCGCTTAATGGGCTTGATGATATAAACGATCAGCGCCAAGTATTTACAACATCGATTAAAAACCATCTAGGTATTACACTTCGTTGGAACAATAATACAATGGATAATGGAGAGTACTTCAATATCGAACAAAACACACAATGGGGCGGCTTTATTTCAGATGCCGATCTTAGTCCTGAAAACCGTGCATTTATAGATACGGCACTGTCTTTGTTGTTTCAGGTCCACGAAAACTCAAATCTTAGAAACCAGTCGGCATCGATGAAAGTACAAGCAGAGTTAGAACGTGCTAAAAACGCATTGCTGCGTAGTTTATCTCATGATCTACGCACGCCTTTAGCTACTATTATGGGTTCATCAAGCATGTTAGCTGACGAAAATATTGAGCTAAGTAAGGCATCAATTACAGAACAAGCAAAAAATATATATGAGCAAAGTGAAATCTTAAATCAGCATTTTAATAAAGTGATGGAGCTTAGTCGGGTAAATAAAATAGGAGAGCAGCTAGCGTGGCAAGCTATCAACGTACATACACTTGTTACTGAGGCTAAAGCACGCAGGCAGCAGCAATTAAGTGGTTTTAACTTAGCGTTAGTATTTGATAAAGCTACTTGTTGTATAGGTGATATAACACTTTTAGAAATCGCGCTTGCGAATATATTCGAAAACGCGGCACGTTACGGTGATGGAGTGGCGACAGTGGACTTTAATACTGAACGAATTGGTAATATAACACACTATAAAATAGCCGTAAGCAATCTCATAGTTACTCATCCAAGCAGTTCGGATGAAGGAGTTGGTCTTGGTAGCGTAATTTGCGATGTAGTTGCTCAGTTTCATCAAGGCGAATTTGTATTAGCTATTGATGAGCTGACCCAAGTAGCGACAGCAACACTTAGCTGGAGTGCAAAGAATGATTAATGTATTGGTGCTAGAAGACTCACCTGCATTGCAAAGTTTTTTAAAAACATTACTAGGTGCCAGTGGCTATAACGTATCAATTAGTGCGAAAGGGCTTGATGGTTTTTCATTAATGAGTGAGCAAAGCTTTGACTTAGTGTTACTTGATTTGGGATTGCTTGATATGGATGGACAAGCTTGGTTACTTGAAGTACGACAATGGAGCCAAATACCAATATTAGTGCTTTCGGCTCGCGATGGCGAGGTAGAAAAGGTTACAGCCCTTGATAATGGGGCAAACGATTATATAACCAAACCTTTTAGTGCAAACGAACTTCTGGCAAGAATGCGTGTGCTACTAAGAGTAAATACACAGCCGAGTTTGGCACTGCAATGCGGTAGCATCATTATAGATCCGCATAAGCACACAGTTACGCTTAACAGCAGCGATGTAAAGCTCACTAATAAAGAATATAAAATTTTGCTTATGTTATTTCAAAATAAAGATAAAGTGCTTACTCATAATGCTATTTTAAGTCAGGTATGGGGGGAGCAATACATTAATAGACCTGAGTATATTCGTGTACATGTAGCGCAACTAAGACAAAAGCTTGAGGTAAACCCTGCAAGCCCTATTCATATCTTAACTGAGCCAGCGGTAGGTTATAGATTAGTTGGGTAGGCACTAAAAAATTATCGTCCTAAATTTAGCTATTTAGGACGATAAAGTTACACGTTTTCTAGTTTCGTTCCTTTGGTTTCTGTTACTAAGTAAATAACAAAAGCACCGATATTAATGCGAAAAATGCATAGAGCGAATATGCGAGTACAAGCCCTCCAGCGGCTAGCAATATGGGAAAGGTAATAGTGACTAAAAAATTAGCCAGCCATTGAGCAAGCCCTGCAACTCCTAAGCCTAATCCTCTCATGTTATTTGGAAATATCTCGCCGAGCATTACCCACATTATAGGACCCCATTAAAGGTTAAAAAGAATACATATAAGTTGGCCTTTACAAGAAAACCATAGCAGCCAAATCTTGATTCCATACAAAAAATTAGTGATAACCGCTCATGGACATAGCCGAAGTTGATATAAAAGCTGAACATTCAGCTAACCCAATACAAAGCGAATTAAACCTGCTCTACAGAGTAGTGCTCTCTTTATTTGAGTGTGAGATACCCAAGTTAGTAATACTTATTTCTGATATACTCAGTCAGCACTTTTACTCAAAAGGTAATAGTCTTCAGCTTGCAACTCAATGCAAGTTAACTCACTGCTCTTCATTATTTATTGTCAAAATTACACCTTTGTAAAATAGAGTTGGTTCATCCGAGCCAAAAACGTACAGAAAAAACACCGCCTAAGTTTATTGGCGAAGTATGATGATTCGTTGATGAACTCAAGCGTACTTACTTTATAAACAGGACTTAGCATGAGTGAATTAACTATCGGCGTTATCGGAACATCCCGCAAGACAGATGAAAGACGGTATCCTATTCACCCAGAGCACTTATTACGAATTCCCGAAAATCTTAGAAAACAAATGGTGTTTGAACAAGGCTATGGCACCGCTTTTAATGTTAGCGATGAATATATTGCAACGTTAACGGGTGGCATTGCATCGCGCAGCGAAATACTTACCCATATTGGCACTGCCATTATTGCAAAGCCTGTACTTGCTGACTTAGAAGAAATGCGCGAAGGAGGCACTATTTGGGGCTATGCCCACTGCGTTCAACAGCATGAAATAACACAAGCGGCGATAGAACGTAAACTTACCTTAATTGCTTTTGAAGATATGTATGTATGGTCACCACAAGGAAATGTAGGGCGCCATACTTTTTATAAAAACAATGAAATGGCAGGGTATTGCGCTGTAATACATGCTTTGCAACTTAAGGGTATTGATGGTCATTATGGCGATCAACGTAAAACGATTATATTTAGTTTTGGTGCAGTGAGTAGAGGCGCTATTTATGCTCTTAAAGCGCATGGCTTTAGAGATATTACAATTTGTATTCAGCGTCCTGATCACGAAGTGCGTGAAGAAATATTAGATTGTCACTATGTTAAGGTACGAGAAGGTCTTGAAGGGGAGGCTCGCATGATGGTTGTTGAGCATGATGGGACTAATCGACCACTTAGCGATCTTATTAGCGAAGCCGATATTATCGTGAACGGGACTTATCAAGAAACAGCTCATCCGGTTAACTTTGTAATTGAATCAGAAGTCGACTGCTTAAAACCAAACAGCTTAATTATTGATGTTAGCTGTGATGAGGGGATGGGATTCTTTTTTGCAAAGCCGACAACGTTTAAAAACCCTTTATTTCGATATAACAACACGGATTATTATGGCGTTGATCATACACCGAGTTATTTATGGGAAAGCGCGACGCGTTCAATTTCTGCGGCGCTCGTAGTTTATTTACAAACGATACTTAAAGGTGCTTTGCAGTGGCAAAAAGATGAAACCATTCGCCGTGCAATAAACATTGAGCAAGGGATAATTAAAAATACGGCTATTTTGGCATTCCAAAACCGCGAAAATATTTATCCTTATAACGTAATAACACAATGATTAAATCTATCTCTAATCTAATTTTACATTAGATTAATTAGGGGTGTGTACTTCGTCTTAATGCTAGTAATTTTAAGGCGAAGTGTTTGTTGACTGATAGTAAAACTGGAGAACTTAAATCTTAAAAGTTTTGATAAAACGAACACCCACAATTTATAAGGCTACCTGATATGCCTAACGATTCTAAAAATATACTAAATCGTGGCTTAGACTATATGCACGACCCATTTTCTAATTTTATGCGTGCTCAAACCACCTCTAGTTTGTTTCTTCTGGTATCTACGATCATTGCACTATGGTGGGCAAATTCAGCTTATTCAGCTACCTATCTGAACTTAGTACACACGCCTATTGGAGTCTCATTAGGAGACTTTGAGCTACAAACCTCGCTTAAACACATTATTAATGATGGTTTGATGGTGATATTTTTCTTATTGCTTGGGCTTGAAATAAAACGAGAGGTACTTGCTGGAGATTTAGCTGAGCCCAAAAATAGACACATGCTCATTTTTTGCGCCATAGGCGGTATGGTCGTGCCTGCTGGTATTTATTCGCTGTTTAACTGGGGGCAAGATTCACTGATTGGTTGGGGTATACCCATGGCAACCGACACTGCGTTTGCATTAGGTGTGCTTACAATTGTAAGAAAACATATACCAACAAGCTTGTTGGCTTTTATTGTAGGTCTTGCGATTGTTGACGATGTGGGGGCAATACTTGTTATTGCCGTGTTTTATACCCAAGAAATATCGGTGATGTATTTGTCATGCGCCGTTGTTCTATTTGCTTTTTTAGTAGCCGCCAATTATGCCGGAATAAGGCAGCCGCTTTTTTACATTATCATTGGTCTTGCCACCTGGTGGATGATGTTACAGTCAGGTGTTCATCCTACTGTAGCAGGTGTTGCTATTGCTTTAACGGCTCCTGCACGCTCAATGTTGGGCTCAGGAAGGTCGCTTGAAAAGGCAAAAACAACCATTACCTCTATGCAAAAAGAAATAGAGAAAGTAGATGTTCTGGCTAGCAGGCAGGATCATAAACAGGTACTCGAAATTCGTGATTTAGCCGAAAATGCAGGTACACCTTTGCGTCGGTGGGAAGATGTACTGCACCTGCCTGTCGCACTGCTTATTTTACCGCTATTTGCTTTAGTTAATGCGGGTGTGGTTTTTAACTTTAGTTCATTTGTTGAGAGTCTCAGTGATCCCGTTGGCTTAGGTATTATTAGTGGTCTTGTTGTTGGTAAGTTTATTGGTATTTCGGGTGCGTGTTGGCTTGCTTTACGCTACAAAATAGGTTGCTTGCCTGAGGGCATCAATCTCCAGCATGTTATTGGTGCTTCACTTATCGCTGGGATTGGATTCACCATGTCTACCTTTATTGCTACGTTGGGGTTTGATGGGCAAGCCGAGCATCTTCATAACGCAAAAACATCGGTTTTAGTGGCTTCGGTTCTTTCTGCAATACTTGGGGTTTTATATATTCGAGTGGTTGCCTCAAAAAAGAGCAATAAATCAATTAATTCAACGCCGTAATAGGGCGTGAAGGGGCTAATGGGTATTCAATAATGTGTACTCATTAGTTGTACTTAACCCTTTATTTATCAATTAAACCTATTGTTTAAAACACGCTATGTGTTGTAGCGAACAGACCAATTAAAATAAATACGCTAATGTCTTACTAAGGTTTTTTGGCTTTAAATTAATCTATAAGTGCATGAATTTAAATCTTAAAACTATTCCTTAAATCATTACCCCTAAATTATTACCCTTAAATTATACAGAGGAAGTTATCACCTAGATTGCGAAGCACGTTGGCGCTTTAGGCTAGGGCTTATGACAATCTAAAGTAGTAATAAGGCTCCATATTTTTGGTTTCTTAAAAAGGAGAATATTATTTCTACACAAAACGAAAATAGTCCAAATTCTAAAAGTAAAAGCGGTCCGCCAGATATCGATAAAGTGATGAGCGGTGCGTTTAAAAAGTATAAGAAGTTGCTGAGTGGAAAATTTAGCACAAGTTTAACCATAGTACTGTTTTTGGGATTGATTGCTACAGGCTATAGCGCAGTCTATACCGTTCCCAGTGATTCAGTTGCTTTGGTATTAAGGTTTGGTAAGTTTCAAGAAATTCTACCTGCGGGCTTACATGTAAAAATCCCATTAGGTGTTGATCACGTCACAATAGTGCCTACTAAGCGACAATTAAAGCAGGAGTTTGGTTTTTCTACTCCTGGAGCCTCCGACCCAGATCAAAATATTAATCCTGAAAATAATATTCGCTCATTTGCGCCAAAAATTTCACCTGCAACAAATCAACGCGAAGAAACCCAAATGGTAACTGGCGATTTAAACACTGCACTGATTGAATGGGTAATTCAATATCGGATAGCCGATCCCCAAAAGTACTTATTTGAGGTGCGCGACCCTGCAGGCACTTTACGATACGTGTCTGAATCAGTTATGCGTGAAGTTGTAGGCGATAGAACTGTAGATGAAGTAATTACCATTGGCAGGCAAGGGATTGAAATTGAGGCATTACAAAAAATGCAGGCATTGGCAACCAAATATGTAATGGGGATTAGTATTGATCAGGTTCAACTAAAAAACATTAATCCACCCGTACCAGTACAAGGGTCGTTCAATGAAGTTAATCAGGCTCAACAAGAAAAAGAAAAGTTGATTAACGAAGCGCGTCGCGAATATAACCGCGTTATTCCGCTTGCTGAGGGGGAGCGCGATCAACGAATAAGAGAGGCTGACGGTTATCGGCTTAAGCGAGTTAATGAAGCTGAAGGCGACGCTCTGCGTTTTAATGCGCTGTTTGCACAGTACCAACTGGCACCAGAGGTAACACGCAGACGAATATATATAGAAACAATGACAGATGTTATGCCAACGATAAAAAATAAAATTATTATCGATAGCGAAGCACGCGGTGTATTACCTTTACTCAATTTAACTTCACTAAAAGGACAGCAGCCATGAAATCTTATTTAATCGTTGGCAGCAGTATTTTAGCTGCACTTGTAGGGGTTACTTTGTATAGCGCTTTATATACGGTTAACGAAGTAGAGCAGGTGGTTATTACTCAGTTTGGTAAACCGGTTGGAGAGCCAATTAGAGAGGCGGGTATTCAACTCAAAATGCCTTTTGTTCAGCAAGTTAATTTTATTGATAAGCGCGTGCTGGAATGGGAAGGAACACCTTCTGATATGCCGACCAAAGATAAGCTTTATATTTCTGTAAGTCTTTATGCGCGGTGGCAGGTTACCGATCCGTTGCAGTATTTTTTACGTTTAGGTGATGAGCGAAGCGCACAGTCTAGGCTCGATGATATTTTTGGTAGTGAAACGCGTAATGCAGTAGCCACACACGAATTAATCGAAATTATTCGTACAACGAAAGGTCGCCAACCTTTGCGTGACTCGTCACTCACCGAGGCTGAAAAAGAGCAGAATATTGGTAGTTTAGTGCCTATAAGCATGGGACGTTTAGTTGTCGAGCAAGATATATTTAATGAGGCGGCAAAAAAAGTGCGCGTATTTGGTATTGAGCTTATGGATATTCGTTTTAAACGTATTAATTATAATGAAAGTGTACGCCCTAAAATCTATGAACGTATGATCAGCGAACGTCGTCAAATAGCAGAACGCTTTTTGTCAGAAGGAAAAGGCGAAGCTGCCCGTATACAAGGTAACAGAGAGCGAGACTTAGATAAAATTCAATCTGAAGCCTACCGAGCAGTAACAGAAATTAGAGGTAAAGCTGATGCTAAAGCAGCCGCTATTTACGCCTCAGCCTATAACAAAAATGATCAAGCAGTCGCATTTTATGCATTTACCCGTTCGTTGCAGGCGCTTGAACTTGCCCTTAGCCAAAACACAACATTGGTATTATCGACCGACAGTGAGCTATTTCAGTATTTACAACACACTCAGGCGAGTGAGCCTAATCCTAAAAATTAGCATGCTTCATATTTAAATATTGTATAGATATCATCAAACTTAGGAGCAATAAATGCAAATTGAAACAATTAGAGATGTACTCAATTGGACCGTTTTATTTCACAAAAACTTAAAAGATAGCCTAAACCAGAGCTCTAAACAAAATAAGGATGAGGGAGCACGAATGATGCTTCGCTACCTATCTGAGCATGAGGAGAGTTTAGAGAATATTGTACAAGGATTTGAAAATACGGCAGACGTAAAAGCGCTAAACACCTGGTGTTTTGATTACATCGAAAAGCACTCAATTATTGAGCGCGTTGATTGCAACTCACTCTTTGAAGAGCTAGATATCTCGGACATTATGGAGAAAATAGTAAACCATCATGAACAAGTTATTGAGTTATACATTCATATATATTCTCGTGTAGATATCGAAAGCGCAAAAACGTTGCTTGATACAATAAAAGATATTGAAGAAAATGAGATAAAAAGAATTGTGCAATCGGCTAACCGGTTTTCAGATATGTAATCGACTGATTGAACTGGCAATATTAGTGTATTACTAAGGTGTCAGTTCAATCAAATGTATGTGATATCAATTTATATCAAGGATCTTTTCTTTTAATCGAGTTAAGTAAAATAGTTTGGTGTGCTCAATATATCCGGACAGTCAATCTTAGTTACTAAGTTATACCAATCTGCTTATATACGGGGTCTATTTAGCAACGTTATAGAGTGATTTAATTTGTTTTAATTGTTCAAATATTTATGCAGGTTGGTATTAAAATGAGAAGCAGATGATATTGCATGACTATGAATCTACTTATTTTTCGTTAGATTATTCCCTCAATTTAATATATAGCCATAAAGGCTGTATCTTTTTATTTAATATAATACAAAACAATTAAATTTGACTGTACTAATACGGCAGTTGCTTTACAGTTTAAGATCTTGGCGACTCAAATTAGAAGGTTACAACAGACTCATGCGGTTATCTCTAACTCAATCAGCAGCAAGTATTTTATATTTAGGCTTTATTCAGTTTTTTGTTGTTGTAGTAATTTTGGGTGGGTTGGAGAGTATTTTACTTGAAGCACCTCTGATGCCTATAATTTCTATTAGTACCGCTTTAATATCGCTAGTTTTAGGCTCAATCTTAACTTTATTATTTAATTTTAAATTTACAAAAAAAGTTAAATATGTGACTCCTGTATTTGGCATTTTAGGGTGTGCTTTTTTCTTAAATTTTCAATTGAGCTTATGGGGAGTCGTTGACGAAAAGTTTTTTTTAATTAGTGATAATCCATTTATTACTGCTTTAAATGCCGTTATGGTTTTTTCTTTTTTCTCAGCGCTCATTATTAAAATTTTATGTTCTGCAACGATAACTAAAGGGGCTAAGTTTACCAAAGCAGTCATGTTTTTAGTTATCTTTACGGGTGTGTCTTTATGGTACGCTAGTGCAGTAAAAACAGTGAGTAGTGAAGAAGAAAAAGCACGAGAAAAAATAAGCTTAGTGGGGACAATGCTTAATAAAAACCTTGATGAGCATAAAAAGTCATTATCTCGGATTAAGTCGAGATTAGAAAAAGTGAGTCATGATAATTTTTTAAAGCTTGCCGCTGTTGATATGAAAAATTATGCGAGGGATTATAAAATCATCAAAGGGATGCTTATTCTTGATGAAAATCTTACGTTAGTTGAAGGTGACATATTTTCTAAGCAATTTATTTCCAGTGGATTTCTATCAAGTGATTCTGTAGTGAACTGGTTAAATACAACTACGGATGAAGTTAGATTTGCAGCTAATTCATTAACGTTGAAAACGAGTATGCCGACTATTATGTTTTCGATACCTATAAATTCAGTTACTGGCAGTAAGTATCAAGTTTTAGCTTTACTAGACATGAATTTATTAATTGAGAACAGATACATAGATTATCTAAATACGTTTGATGTATTTATTGAATTGACGCCTCAAGTTTACTTTTCTGTTAATGCTAAAAAGCAAAACGTATACGATTTAAATATACTATTGAGTTTATACAGTGACTATATTGTAGAAAAAGTCGATGTAATGGGCATTTTAAAGCACAATGTATATAGTTTTATTAATAACTACTCTGCATTAAAAGAAAGGGCAAAAGTCGAACAAATTATAATTTGGCTTACTTTCATCTTTATCTATATTTTTATACTCGCTTCAGACTCTTCATACCTACTAAAACAACAATCAAAAAAGCTGTTTAAAATGGCTAAATATGATGAGTTAACAGGGCTAATTCGCCGAGATGCGCTAGATGATGAAATAAACGCTAAACAGTCTAAGCAGGCCAAAGCGTTAAACTCACCGTGTGCAATGGTTTTTATAAACCTAGATGGCTTTAGTTCTATAAATAATAGTTTAGGGCATGCCATAGGCGATAAAGTTCTCAAGCTAGTTGCAAGAAGACTTAAAAATAACGCGCTGACAGCCGACTCAATAGCACGCTTTGGTAATGATGAGTTTATTCTTTATTACAGTAATATAAGTAAAGATAAACTAAGAGAAGAAATATCAGTATTAATAAGCTCTTTAGCAAACGTTTATTATTTAGAGGACGTTGATATTTATCTTACAGCCAGCGCTGGTATATCGATGTCTAAAGAAAGAGTAGGAAATTCAAAAGTACTATTACAGCATGCAGATACTGCTATGGACAGTGCGAAAACCCTTGGAGGGAATCAGCTTTGTTTTTATCATAAGCTAATGGATGATAAGCATAAAGAAATAGTCCACATTAGAGGAGAGCTTCAAAAAGCGCTTAAAGATGGTGACTTAGAAGTGTATTACCAACCAATCCATAGTTTATCTGATAACAAAGTGATTAGTGTTGAGAGTTTGGTGCGATGGAAAAGTAATGGTGCGTATATTTCCCCGGCTATTTTTATACCTATAGCAGAGCAAACGGGGCAAATATTAGAAGTTGGCAAACAAGTACTAGCACAGGTACTTAAAGATATGAGTAATACTGCGCAGTTAAAAAATATTACTGTGGCTGTTAATTTTTCACCCCAGCAATTACAGCTGCAAGGGTTTGTTGCAAATATTTGCCAATTAGTCTCTGATAAATGTATAGAGCCACATCGGCTCACCGTTGAAGTGACGGAAACAGTCATGTCAGAAAAAGGGGTTATCGAAGGCGTTCTTAGAAAGCTGATGGCTAAGGGCTTTAACGTTGCGATTGATGACTTTGGCGCTGGATATTCTAGCCTTTCTTACTTGTCGAGGCAGCCTGCTAATATTATAAAAATAGATCGGGAGTTCACGATTGGTGCTGAGCATGAGGGCCAAGAACGCGCTTTATTAGAAGGTATCATCAAGATTTGTACAGAGCTTAAAAAAATAGTGGTCATTGAAGGTGTTGAAAATGCTGAGCTGATCGCCTATTTATCTCAATTCAGCAGTATAAGGGTTCAAGGCTATTATTTTTCCAAACCAATACCTTTAAATAATCTTATTGATTATATTAATAGCCTAAATAAAACAAGTCATCATAAGTAAAACGAGAACAATCAATTATTACCTTACAACATGGATTAACTCGCCAGCTATGGAGTAATAACATAGCCACGAGCGTCTATCTTTTTACGGGGATATCATTTAATAGCTTTATGATAGCGCTGTTATTACCGAGTTTAGCTAAGTCTAACAGGTAGCTTTTTTCTAGCTCTTGCATTGACTGATCTGCTAATAATTCTTTTACCGATTGTTCTTCCCCATTTGCTATTGAAGTTTCTAAGGCTGCAAAGTTTGCAATTGAGTGTTTAATTTCATTAGTCATAATAAGTCCCGTTTGCTGTGTTTTGTTAAAGCTTAGTTTTAAAAAATATTTATATAAAACAATTGTATATTATAAGCTCGCTTTGTTAATGAGCTATTTTATTACCTAAAAATAGCTCACTTAATTAAGCGAATTGGTATTACAGTATCACCGTACATACTGCAATTTAACTTATTGAATAACAAATAAGTCCATAAAGCTGTTTACTGGCGTATTTTCAAGCTTGGCTTGATCTTTACAAAGGGTAAATATGGTTTGGCATTGTTGGGTTGCAAGGCGTGTTGCTAAATTAGATTTGAATTTAAGCTCTAATAATGGAATGCCTTCCTCACGACGACGGCGATGACCCAAAGGGTACTGAACAACCACTTCTTCTGTTTTACTACCATCGTTAAAGAAAACTTGAATTGCATTGGCAATAGAGCGTTTGTCCGCCTCTAAGTATTCAGCTGTAAAGCGTTTATCTTCTAACACCTCCATTTTGTCGCGTAGTTTATCGATGATAGGGTGCGTGTTGTGAAAGTCGTCCTCATAATGATCGCTAGTTAAGTTCCCAAATGCCAAGGGAACAGCAATCATATATTGTAAGCAATGGTCGCGGTCAGCTGCGTTGGCAAGCGGTCCTGTTTTAGAAATAATGCGTATGGCTGACTCGTGGGTGCGGATCACTATTTTCTCAATATCGTCTAAACGCGACTTTACTTGAGGGTGCAAAATAACGGAGGCTTCTGCTGCTGTTTGCGCATGAAACTCTGCTGGAAAAGAAATTTTAAACAAAATGTTTTCCATTACATATGAACCGTAACCTTGGGAGAACGAAAACGTGCGCTCCGCTTCAGGCTTTAGTGCTTGGTCTTTATTAGTTTTGGAGAAAGAGACATCATAAAACCCCCATTGCGCAGCTGTTAATGCACTGGGTATACCCATTTCACCGCGCATTGCCATATCAGCTAAATAAACTGCTCTGGAAGTTGCATCGCCCGCAGCCCAAGATTTACGAGACCCAGTGTTTGGCGCATGACGATAAGTACGCAGTGCAGAACCATCAACCCATGCTTGAGATATGGCTGCCATTATTTGCTCTCTACTGCCCCCCATCATTTTTGTGACAACAGCCGTTGAGGCTACACGCACCAATAATACATGGCATAAGCCAACACGATTAAAAGAATTTTCTAATGCGATAACGCCTTGAATTTCATGCGCCATAATCATGGCTTCAAGTACGTCTCGCATAGTCAGGGGAGGCTGTGAATTTGCGATTCTGACTTGAGACAAGTGATCGGCTACAGCTAAAATAGCACCTAAGTTATCAGAAGGGTGCCCCCATTCAGCAGCTAACCACGTATCGTTGTAATCGAGCCAGCGGATGGTACAACCAATGTCCCACGCTGCTTTAACAGGGTCGAGTATGAGCGAGGTCCCTGGTACTCGTGCGCCATTAGGAACAACGGTCCCTTTGACAATTGGACCAAGAAGTTTGGTACATTGTGAAAACTTTAAAGCGAGCAGTCCACAGCCTAAGGTATCCATTAGACAATTACGTGCAGTGTTTAGTGCTTCTGCGCTTGATACTTCAAACGTTAATACATAATCAGCGATATCCTGGATAACACTGTCGTAATCTGGGCGAGTGTTATTATCTGTATTACTACTCATTTTGTATCCTTAATTCGTTTGTTTATATTTTACTTGGTTTCAATTTATTAGAAGTCACTGAGTAAACGCTTAGGTGAACTTCATGCTTTTGCTTATCGTTTTCAAGTGGAATATAAGTTGATTCAAGCGCCATACCGTCAAGTATTAGCTCACTTTTATTATGTTTTTCATCCCCTATAATTTGCTCAATTGTAATATGGTAACAGGTGCTCTCGAAGCGATAGTCGATTGAGTAGGTGCTCCAATTCTCTGGAATACACGGTGAAATGGTTAGCTTATTTCCTGTTCGTGTTACACCTAATAAAGATTCTATTATTAGTCGGTATAACCAACCCGCTGATCCGGTATACCAAGTCCAACCGCCTCGTCCAATATGCGGATCAACGGCATAAACATCGGCGGCTACGACATAAGGTTCGCCTTTATAGGTTTCAACTTGTCCGGCGTTTTTAGCATGATTTAATGGATTGATTATATTCATCAATTCCCACGCTCTTTTTTTGTCGCCTTGTTGAGCAAATGCCATGCTTGCCCAAATAGCGGCATGCGTATACTGCCCGCCATTTTCGCGCACGCCCGGGACGTAACCTTTTATATAACCAGGGTTCATTTTTGATTTATCAAAAGGCGGATTGAGTAATTGGATTAATTTATCATCGCTATTGACCAAATGCTGATACAAAGACGACATTGCTTGCGTAGAGCGCTCATTATTAGCTGCACCAGAGAGCACTGACCAACTTTGCGCTATTGAGTCAATAGTGCACTCTGGGCTTTGTGATGAGCCCAGCGCGGTTCCGTCGTCAAACCATGCGCGACGATACCAAGCTCCGTCCCATGCGTGTTTAGCTAGGTTACCTTGTAGTTTTTGTGCTTCATCGTCACAACGAGTAGCAAACTCTATATCGCCATGTAATGCAGCAATAGGAGAAAATTCTTGTAGTATTTTATATAAAAAGAACCCCAGCCACACGCTTTCGCCTTTGCCGTGTATTCCAACAAGGCTCATACCGTCATTCCAATCTCCTGAGCCCATTAACGGTAAACCTTTTTCTCCAAAGTGTAAACCATGCTCAATTGCCAACACGCAATGCTTGTAAAGGCTCGACCTTGCTGCACTCACAGAGGGTAAGTCGTAATAGGATTCTTCGTCGTCTTTAAGGGGGCGACCTTCAATAAAGGGCATTAGCTCATCTAAAATAGTTATGTCATCAGTGCCTTTTATGTAACGACACGTAGCTAATGGTAGCCATAAATAATCGTCTGAACAGCGTGTTCTTACACCGCGCCCTGATGGTGGGTGCCACCAATGTTGCACATCACCTTCGCTATACTGACGTGTGGCGCAGTACAGTATGTGATCCCTTAGTAATGCAGGCGAAGCATGTATTAATGCCATGGCATCTTGTAACTGATCGCGAAAGCCAAACGCGCCACCACTTTGATAAAACCCACTGCGAGCCCAAAAACGACATGCTAAAGTTTGGTACACAAGCCAGCCATTTGCTAATACATTCAATGCAGGGTCGGGGGTGTTAACCTGCACACTGCCGAGTGTTTGCTGCCAAAAATCAGTGACTTTTTCGAGTGCAATGCGTGCTGTACCGGGTTTTCTGAGTTTTAAAGCAAGCGTACTTGCTTGCTCTTTATTTTGCGCAGCACCGAGCCTAAAAATAATTGTGCGCTCTTGTTCACTTTGCAGTTCAAAAGGGACTTGAATTGCACCGCACGGATCGAGTGCCGCTCCTAAGTTGCCAGATAAATGAGTACGAGTCATTGCCTGGGGGTCGTGTAATGTTTTATTGCGACCAATAAACTCGCTACGGTCTCCTGTTAGTGTTCGTGACATATCATCAACGTCAAAAAAAGCAACTCTGCCACCAAACTCTGAGTTATAGGCATTAGAGGCAACCAATGCACCGCTCTTAGCATCAATTTCTGTTACAAGGTGTAGCGCTGTTTTAGAACGAAGATCGCCAAGTACCCATTCAACATAACCTGTTGCACTTAGGCGCCTGGTAGTTAATGAGTTGTTTTTAATTTTTAATACCGAGTATTTTACGGCGTCGAGTGTATCTACATACACACAAAGAGAGGATTCGATGCCGGTTTCACTGTGCTCAAAGATACTATAACCAAAGCCATGGCGGGTTATATAGGGATTAGCCCCACGTTTTGGCATCGCACAAGGTGACCAAAATTTACCTGTATCTTCATCACGTAAATAAAAGGCTTCGCCACCAGATGAGCCTGTAGTGTCTGCACTCCACGGCGTTAAACGAAACTCATGGGCGTTTTCGCTCCACGTATAAGCAAAACCATTTTCGTCAATAACGCTGCCAAAATGTGCGTTTGCTAGCACATTAACCCAAGGCAGAGGAGTTGGATTCGCTTCGGTGGTGGTAATAATATATTCGCGACCATCTTCACTAAACCCACCCAGTCCATTATTTAAAAGTAAGTTTTCTTGAGTATTGCCAAGCGCTTGATTGATTTTGGGATGTAATGCTTGAATTGGGATTAGTCCCTTTACGTTTTTCTCTGCAAGCGTTCGACGGTTTACTTGCTCTGCCAATGTGCCACTTTGATCAATAATAATCCGCGAAACGGCTTGTAACAGTATGCGGTCTTCATTCGAAATTTGTTCTGCTGAGCGAACGAATATCCCGCCAGGGCGATCAATATAATGAGACTCAGTACCCGTTGCGATTAGCCCCATAATTTGGTCTTGCAAACCTTGTCGGTAACCAACTTGTTCTTCATTCCAAATGACTAAATCAGCGACAAGCCCTTTTAAGCGCCAATATGCATGGCATTGAATAAGTTGGCGGGCAATTTCAATATTATTACCGCTGGCTACTTTTAATAATATGATAGGTAAGTCGCCAGAAATTGAGTAGCCCCATAGTCCAGATTGTCCTCGACGATTTTGTATTAATACAGATGCGTTAGCCCGAAGAGTCGCATTGGCATACAAAATATACCCAGCCAACTGCCGGTAGAGTTGATCATCTGCTTCATTGGCGTTAATTTGGCGTAAGGTCACATCGCTATGAGTCCATGCTAAATCAAGTGCTCGATCGGTAATGTGATGATCTTGATATTTAGCAATTAGCGCAAGGCAAGCCTGTCTACTTTGTGCCATACCCGTTATTACATCGAGTGTTACTACACTGCCAGCAAGTAAAGTCACAGGGGCGCGAATAGCAACAATAGGATCAAGCACAGACCCTTGTTTAGCGTCAAGTTCGCCCATTTCTAGCATTGCTTGTGGTGAAACCAAAGAGCGACCTCTACCAATAAATTGCATGCGATCAGTTGTACAAGACAGGGTTCCGACTTTTGTTGTACTGCTATTGACGCGTGTTGAAAGTAAATGAAACATCCAAGGTGTTTTTTCATCAGCAGAGCGTGCACGACGAGTACATAAAATGGCATTGCCACATGGAAGTATTTCAGTTTGTACAAACAAATTACTAAATGACGGTTGCATAAGGTCGGCTGCAGGGTTTGCCATTACAACTTCTGCATAAGTGGTTATATCAATTGTACGGGTATCGGGTGAGTGATTACTTAAGCGTATACGACGAAGTTCAATATCGTCCTCCGGAGAGACAACGATTTCAGTGTAAGTTTCTATATGTTGATCGCTTCGGCGAAACTCAGCGCGACCTTCAGAAAATGATGCGCTATACGACTGGGCTGATTTTAGCGTTGGCTGGTGGGCTGCCGACCAAAAGTCGCCTGTGGCTGTATCTCTAATATAGACAAATGTTCCCCAATTGTCGCAAGTAGGATCCTCACGCCACCGTGTAACGGCTAAGTCGGTCCAGCGGCTGTAGCCACCTCCTGCATTTGTAAGCATTACATGGTAACGACCATTTGAAAGTAGCTGTACTTGGGGTGTTGGGGTAATGGCTGGAATAGGTGGATTAACCTTTATTTTTGCATGTTCAAATAAAGCCCCGCTCTCTGCGTATTGGTCTATATGAGGTTGGAATATAGATGTTTTAGGCACGCGCTCTTGTAGTAATAGCAAAGCTGATTGCAGTAAAGGGTCTGATTCAAAGCGTTTTTGCATAGGCTGGTCAAGTAAATGATATGCCAATGCAAGTAAGCTCATACCTTGATGGTGAGCCATAAAGGAGCGAATGACTGCGCTTTTTTGATCTCTGGATAAACGGGCAGGGGTGTAATCTATTGCCTCATACAATCCGTAATGTCCCTCAAGTCCACTATCAGCTAACAGTTGAAGATTTTCGCACGCGGCTTGTGGGTTAACCATTAATGCCAATGCAGACGCGTAGGGAGCGATGACGAGGTCTTCTGATAAGCCTCGTTTTAGCCCTAAACCCGGTACGCCAAAGGCATGATATTGAAAATTAAGAGAAGCATCTACCGTATTGTATGCCGACTCAGATATGCCCCACGGTACGTTTTGTCTTTTTCCATAATCAATTTGTCGGGTAACCGCTGCACGGCAAGTTTGTTCGAGCAATGTACCGTCGTAGCTAGGCATAACTAACATGGGCATAAGATACTCAAACATAGAGCCACTCCACGACACCAGCACCGGCTCGGCGCCAGCGCTGGTTAGTAGACGACTTAGAGCGAACCAGGTTTGCTGTGGCAATTTACCTTGTGCTATAGCAATAAAACTGGCTAAACGTGCTTCAGATGCCAGTAAATCGTAAAAACTGGTGTCACGTCGATGCTCATCTACGTTATAACCAATAGCCAATAAATGGCGAGACTCATCATATAAAAATGCATATTCCATTTGTGCAAATTCAATCGCTCTGTTGGCTAATTTGTCACATTGCGAAATGCAATCTTTGGCAAGCTGTGTACTGGCTAAAGTATGAATACGTAATGAAGAAAGCCACTGAGTTTCGTCGGATGGTAATACCGATGATAAAAGCGCATCAATTGCGTTAATAGTGTCGGGGCAACGTTTAACTAATTGCTGCATTGTCAAAATATTAGAATCAAGAAATTGCAGTTTTAAGCTAACTGGCGGATTAGTTAGTTTGAGCCATGGCGAAAATAAATAGAGTTCGTTTAGGGTACGCTGGCATTGCCTGTGTAAGTCTTGAGTCCATACTTTATGCTCTTGCGACTTTGTATCTAAATCATTAGCAGCGTCTTGCTTTATATTCTCTAACAATATTCGCGCATTATTATTGAGTGTAATTAAGTGCTGTTCAACGTCATATAGATTTGTAGGCGCAGTGATACGAACAGCGTTAAGTATTGAGCTCATGGCATTAATAGCGGTATCGATAATATTGTTTTTATTTTGCGCTGAGTCTAATTGCAATGTTTTAAACAAGTTTGCCACAATAGCCAAAGTGATACTTATGCCTTCAAACATTTGTGGGTGAACAATAGGTTTAGAAGGGAGTTCTTTTAATGCTATTTGTAAAGTTAAAAGATGACCGGCTAAGTTACCGCTATCTACTGATGAAATATAGCGCGGTGGCAAAGGTTGCAATGTTTGTGTGTCGTACCAGTTATAAAAATGCCCTTCGTGGCGCTCGAGTTTATCGAGGGTATTAAAGCAATCTTGCGTGCGTTGAATTAAATCACTTTGTACAATAAAACCAAAATCATAGGCGCTAACGTTAGCCAGTAAAGACAGACCAATATTAGTAGGCGATGTACGGTGCGCAATAACAGGACCGGCTTCCTCTTGATAGTTATCGGGAATTAACCAATGATCGTCTGCAGTGTTAAAGTGGTCGAAAAAAGCCCATGTTTTACGGGCAATAGTTTGTAAAAATAATTGTTGCTTGTCGCTCAGTGGCGCTAAATTATCGAGTTTAGGCTCACTAAACCACCATGTTATAGCCGGTGATAAAAGCCATAATAAAAGTAGAGGAAATACAGCTAATATATTTGTAAAAGTTAAGTGTAAAGGGGCAAAGTAAAGTAGCGAAGCGATTAAAGTAATCGCAATAAATGGCGCAGTCCACATAGTGTAATAACTATTTATTAAGGCATTTACTACATGATTAGATTTATGATCTGTGACATGCCACTCTAATAAACGACGTTGAGTAAACAGCATTCGACCCGCACTACGTAATATTGCGGTTAAGTTAAACACAGCCTCAAAAGGTAAACATGCTAAACGAAAACCGATTTGAATAAGTTGACGAACAAAGCACTGTAAAACATCATGCAAATGATGGGACATCAGCATTTCTGCGGGTTTGCGCATCGACGAAATTAGCGCGCTCAGCAATGGCGGTAATAAATAAATAGCACTTATGGCAAGGGTCCATTTCAATGGATTAGCTGCTGTAAACCAACCTACCGTAAGTAATAAAAAGATTGCGAGTGGTTCGACACTTCGACGTAAATTATCAAGAATTTTCCAACGTGATAAAGGTGACAAAGGATTTTGACATTTATCGCTTCGAGTGTTTAAAACACGAGGAAGTAACCAGCGCACAATTTGCCAATCTCCTCTGATCCAGCGCTCACGCCGACACATATCAGTGTTGTAACGTGTAGGGTATTCTTCGTACAAGTGCACATCACTAATCAACCCCGAGCGAGCATAGCAACCTTCGAGTAAATCATGGCTGAGTATTTGGTTTTGTGGTAAACGGTTACCAAGTGTTTGTTCAAATGCATCTATATCGTATATACCTTTACCGATAAATGAGCCTTGTGAAAAGAGGTCTTGGTATACATCGGATATTGAACGCGTATATGGGTCGATACCCGGTTCTTCACCAAATAATTGCGAGTAACGAGAAGGGTTATGTCCCGATAGACTTGCTGCCATACGTGGTTGTAAAATGCCGTAGCCGCCTACAATACATTGTCTTTTTTCATCAAATCTTGGTTGATTTAAAGGGTGCGCCATGGTCGCAACTAACTGACGGGCACAATCTCGTGGAAGTTGTGTATCGGTATCTAAAGTAATGACATATTTAACTTTTTGTATAGCGTTAATATCACCGACGATAAGTTCAAATGCATGTTCTATTGGGTTTCGAAGTAGTGCGTTTAGATCTGATAATTTTCCGCGTTTACGTTCAAACCCCATCCAAATTTGCTCTTTTGGATTCCAGGTTCGTGGGCGATGCAGTAAAAAAAAGCGACTTTCTTGCTGTAAAAGAGAAGGCTCTGCATATTTGGCATTAAGGTTTTCTATACCAAGGCGTACTTGCGATAGCAACGCTTCGTCTGTGGGGAGTGTTTGTTGCTCTGCATCAGTAAAGTCGGTCAGTAGAGCAAAGTGTATATGTTGATCGCGATTACCTAAAAATCTAACTTCGAGTACTTCTAATAACTGCTCAATACCGATAGAGCTGGTAAGCATTGTAGGGATTACTACGAATGTTTTATTTTGCGCTGGCAACCCTTTTGAATAGTCCATTCTGGGTAATCGTTGTGGGTCGACTAGCAAGGTAACTATCCAGTTTACAAGTGCTGAGGCTAATTGACTTGCTCCGAATAAAGTTAAAATTATTAAAAGAATAAACTGCCAGTGAGGTATGTTATCAGGAACGACCATAGCCATAAAAGAGGCACTAATTAGGGTTGTTAAGGATATAATTGCTCCTAAATAAAGTATTAATGTTATACGCTTGGCTTGCGAAAATAACGTTTTCAAAATAGACGTTTTTACTGTTATGAGCTGCTTTAATTGCGTAATACCTTTATCAATTAAATAGTAGCCTACATGGTTAGGCGCAAGCGTTGTGGTTGATACTGTTTGGGCTTGAGCAGCCTGCTGGGCTAATTTTATTGCTTTTTTAGCTATATCGACTTCTGACAATGAGCTTCGCTTAGCGAGTTGATCTATGATTTTTCTGTAACTATCTCGCGTGATAAAGTCCATATAACCATACACACCCTCTATATCTTGGCGCAAAATGTGTTCTACAGCGCTATGATCTTCTACAAAATCCGCCCAGTTCATCGCGGTCAACCAGCGTAAGCTACTAATGTTATTGCTAATTGAGACTTGATCAGCGGCTTGTTGCTGATTCTCTTTTTGTACTAGTTGCTCTATGGTTAAACTCGAATCAGCTAGTTGTTGTTCAATCCAAGTAAGGGGAAGTGCTAATGCCGAACCATGCCCTTGTAATAAACGAGTTAGCTCTGCTACAAAAGCGCTTTCCATAGGAGGCTTTGAGCGTGCCATGTCGGCAATAACTAAAATTAAACTATTAGGGTCTTGCTCAGCAATTTCTAACATTTGATTAGCCCACTGTTGGGCTAGATTTAGGTGCTGGCGTGCGATTATGATACGTGTACTTACGCGTTGTAGGTTTTCAATTAAGGCTAACCTTAGCATAATTGGAATGGCCCAGAGTTCACCAAGGTTAAGCGTTGTTACTGTTTGATACGCGGCTAAAAATTGCGCTAGAATTTCGCTATCTACACGCCCGTCGCCATGGGAAATTACATTTAACGCAATATCATAAACTCGGGGCATACCTAAAGAGGCACCTTGCTCTAAACGTGGCAGTTCCTGACTATAGTGCTTAGGTAAATGAAGCCGAGCGGTACGAATTTGCTCTTCAATAAGATAAAAATTATCGAGTAACCACTCACCAGAGGGCACTATAGGCTGCTTTGCTTTAACGGCAATGGTTAATAAACTATTGGCTTTAATCAGTACTTTTTCGTTTTCGTCTAGGCGCTCAAGTAGCTGATCTTGAGTGTTTTTAGCATCTAAAATATGACTTTTTGCTAGTGATTTTGCATGTTTTTCCATTTGTTCAGCACTTAAGAGCTCTGATCGAATGGGGATTTGTTCTTTTTGGGGAGCTGATTTAAGCCAAGGGAAAAATGGCGAAAGGATGTTGATAAGCTTATTTTTATTCATCGTGGTAAATACTTGAGACTAAACGTCGTAGTGAAGATATTGACGGTTAAATTTATCACTGGATTTAAAAAAAGATGTTTTAAATTATTTTGGTTATTAGAGGTGAGCAAGTAATCATTAAAAATATTCATAAAGTTTATCTTATTGTTGAATACATACATCAACATATAACAAGCTTCGTTAAGGGTCGGTTCGTCAACACACATAGTCTAATAGTAGAGTTCTATTTTGTGTTTTATAACAGTGAGTTGTCGCCATGTTATGGTGTGGATTATCTTTAAATTTCATCAACCATTATGCATATATATCAACTAAAGGCAGATAAATTTAGACTATGTGTGTTAGCGTACATATTCGCCTTGTTATATTGAGTATCTTATTATTTCAGTGAAGTACAGCTGGGAGTGTCGGCTTATATTTAAAGTGAATAAACGTATATAAAATAATTAAAGGCACCTTAAAATTCTTTAATAAAAATAGAACAATTTTTATTATCAAAAAGCAACGACCTTTCATTTCTAGCGCCTAATAACTGTATAAACAAATCCGAGTTTATTATTAAAATATCCTGACTTACATGCTTTCAAAGCCATTACTTTTAGGTTTTATTAGTTATAAGTTGGGCATATAAAAAGGAAATTCACATTAGATGGGTCAATTGAAGAACAAACTGCTTAATGCTTTATCTACTGACGCACAACACCGCATGTTTCCGCTTTTAAAGCGAGTCAATTTATCCCTTGGAGAAGTTATTTATGAAACAAGTGAAAAGCTCGATTACGTTTATTTTCCAATAGATAGTATTGTTTCATTATTGTATGTGATGATTGATGGCTCATCTGCTGAAATATCAGTTATCGGTAATGAAGGGGTGGTAGGTATAGCTGTATTTATGGGGGGAGAAAGCACTCCTAACCGGGCTATTGTGCAAAGTGCTGGTACTGCTTATCGCTTACCCGCTTGTGAATTACGCAGGCAATTTAATAGCGAGCCTGATATGCGTATGCTCATGTTACGTTACACGCAATCATTAATTACCCAAACAGCGCAAACCGCAGTTTGTAATCGTCATCATAGTATAGTGCAACAACTAAGCCGCTGGCTTTTACTATCGATTGACCGTTTACCGAGTAACAATTTAATAATGACTCAAGAGCTAATAGCAAATATGTTAGGCGTAAGACGTGAGGGAGTAACTGAGGCCGCTGGTAAACTACAAAAGCTGGGTATTATCACTTATAAACGTGGTCATATTAGTGTGATAGACCGACCTCAATTAGAGTCTCAGTCTTGCGAGTGCTATGAGGTTGTAAAAAGAGAAACAGACAGGTTGGAGTCTTATATGGAAAAAAAACCTAACGTTAGAAAACTATCCATTATCAGTTAATATATTTTGGTATCTAATAAGTTTATTTACATAAAAATGAAATCCGGTAATAGCTTCAAAACAGCCCAGCAAGTTGCTCATTGAGCCTGGGCTTTAAAATTTGTGTATGTTCTGCTGTTAGTGGGCTTTTTACATTTAACCTACTTGGGTAGTTGTCCGTCTACTTCCTTTTCAGCCTCAAGCCAATCATTTAAGTGATTGTCACCGGTAAAGTCACGATCACTCGCTAATGAGTAAGCTTTAGCTTCAATCATGTCATGTCGGCTGAGACCTTCTTTATTCAAATTAGGTTTAGTTTTTGATACTGAATTACTTGAGATGTTATTACTCATGTGATTATTCCTAAAATATTACTCGATAAAATAAAAAACTTAATACCAAATTAAAACATTGAGTGTAGTTACATTATTCTCAATCTTAAGTGGAATGTAAGCTCGATTTATCATAGTAATACCAATGTGCAATAATACTTGATCAATTTGAGGGCATAAACCTGACGCTAACTGTGTTAAAAATTTCTGCCTTGTTATCGACACGGTTTTCTTACCTCAAAATAGCTCACTTAATTAAGCAAATTGGTATAAAAGCAGTACTACGTATAGCTTAAAAGACTATTCTACAATTTGTATGACCGCTTTATCCTAATGGCTTTGCAATTTTGAGTCTGTGCCACAGCGAACATAAATCACCCATTATCTGTATTTATAGTAATTTTGAGAAGGTAACGAGCGTTGAATATATGAGCTTTAATAATCATTGTTTGGCGCGATACCGTACAGAGTCAATATTAATAAACTCATATAATAAAATATAAAGTACTTAAATTATTTTAAGGACAGCGCGTGCAAACAGTTCCCGATATCGTATTTTTACTAGATGTTGATAATACATTGCTCGATAGCGATACTATTTTAAGCCATTTGAAAGATTTTTTAGAAGGTGAATTTGGTTGTGAAAATAGTGACCATTACTGGTCTATTTTTGAAAAACTTCGTAAAGAACTCGGTTATGCCGACTATTTGGGCGCACTACAGTGTTATCGAATGGAACATTCTGATGATCCGAGACTGCATCTGATTTCTTCTTTTTTAATTAATTATCCATATAAAGAAAGGCTTTATCCTAACGCACTTGCTGTGATTGAACATTTACAACAATTTGGCCCCACCGTTATTTTGTCTGATGGCGATATTGTATTACAACCACTTAAAATTTTACGCTCCGGTTTATGGGATGCAATGGAGGGAAGGGTGTTGATATATGTTCACAAAGAGCAAATGCTTGCAGCAATAAAAGAGCAGTACCCCGCTAAACATTATGTAATGGTAGATGATAAGTTACGTATTTTAGCTGCTATGAAAGCGCAGTGGAAAAATGATTTAACAACTATATTTCCACGTCAAGGACATTATGCCCACGATATTAAGCAGCTACTTACCTATCGAAAGGCGGATACGAGTATTGATAGTATAAGTGATTTACTCAACTACGGTTTTTCTTATAAAGTGGATTTAATTGAATACAATTTAAATTCAAATAAAAAATTGTTTTATATTGATGTGTATTGATGTGTATTGATGTGTATTGCTCTTATTTTATTTGAATTTTACCTGAGTTTTACAAGTAGCATTGGAGGAAATGTTTTTAAGTATAAAAGCAAATATCGTCCTTGAATATTTGCTTGGTAAGAGTGTTATAAAAGGCAGATTAAGACACGCTTGTTTTGGAATTTGTGCCTGTTTTAACTTTGTTTATTTTACTGTTTTAGCAATTTTCTCCCAATATGCAGCAAGTTCATAGTGATGAAAAACAGCTGCTTCAAAGTCCTGAGTTATCTCTTTATTTGACTCATATACCGGCGCATCTTTTATCGCTTTACGAACTAAATCAGTTGAAATTGAGTTGTCGAGCCATTGCACTTCGTAAATCCATGCTGACGGGATAAGTGCTTGATGTCCTCCCCACCAATTGCTCGTCTCAACAATTAGGTAACGAACCGCCCATGTATTTTCTTCAACTAAAAATCCTGATACATGGCCAATGTCTCCGTCTTTAGCGTGTATGTTATAGCCAATAATAGCTTTGCAACTACGAAGATTAGGATCCCCTTTTTGATCATGCTGACTTTTTATACTTTTATGAATTAGATTTGCGCTGCGGGCACCTTCGACACTATGTTCAAAAATGTCATTGCCAGGATATAAGGAGTAGGGATATATCCCGCTTCCCCAAAAATTAGTACCGATCCAGTAATACGGGTATCCATAGTAGTTTAGGTAATCCATTTCATGTTGTCGTGAAACGGGTTTATTAGTATCAATACCAGGACTATTTTTAACTTGGTCTTTACTGATTAAAACAGGGAAAATCTTTTCATCCCAATTTGGGTTTTGCACCGCAATAGGGGAAATTAAAACTTTGCGACTCGATAGCCACGTGCCTGTTTCTACAACAAAATAACGTATCACCCATGCTAGGTCATCAAACAAAAAATCTTTTTCTTTGCCTACAATACCGTCACTAGCAGCGATTGCACAACCTTCTAAGTCTTTCATACTACGTAACATAATAACGATCCTTTTTAGTGGGTTATTTGCATTTGTAATGCATTATTTTTGCAGTTTTTAACGCGCTTTTGCTTATCAAGTGCTTTCTTCTTATTTAGGGCACGTTTATCTTTTGAGGTTAAACATGCGCAGCCCTTTGGGTTAATTCTAGAGCGTGAGCTGGATGCGGAAGCTTTGCTCGGTTTTTACCGAGCCCGCTAGGTTGCAAACCTTGCGCCGCGATTAAATAGCCCCTAGATAGAACAAATTTCTATCTTAAAAGGTCAACAGACCCTAATGCTTATCTATAAAAAACCATGCTTTTATAAGCTGTAAAGTACAAACGATAAGTAGATTAATATTTCCAGTTTCGGCTTTTGAAAAACAAAGGTCTGTGCGCTGACGAACAAGCAATGTTATTTTTCATTGATTTTTAGGTAACGCTATAACAAGAATAATTAGAACGTGCGAAGTGTATTTTTAAAACTGACATTATATTTGAGTGTTAGCGCACGGACTCTATGCTTATTTTTGAGTAGCGTGGCTTTGTGACTGACTTTTATTCGCGCTGTAAGTGTTGATAATACTCACTTTATTCAGCTAACTTTAAATAAAGTAATCGAGCATATAATGTTAATACATAATAAAAAGAGAAAGTTGGGTACTCCAGCATTGGGGCTATATAATGTGCGCAAGTCGAGAAAACATAAATATAACACTATTTCTGGGCCGTCACCCAAAGTTGAATACGTTGCTGGTGTTTTAGCGCCAACAAGATCAAACAATGCTGTTATACGTTATATAGATTATTCAGCTAGCCGTATAGAAGCCAAAGAGGTTAGTGATATTGATGAGTTTTTAAAAACTCCTCAACCCGAGTGGGCAACAGTGAGGTGGATCCACGTGAGTAATACAGACTCTTATATTGTTGGTTTACTTCAACATCATTTCGCATTTCATACGCTCACCGCAGAAGATATTTTACATGTACCTCAGCGACCTCGTATCGAATTTTTTGACGATCATTTATTTGTTGTATTAAGCATGTTGAAGCTAGAGACGCATGAGCCCAATAATACAATCCTTGATATTGAGCAAGTTAGCTTACTTTTATATGACAATGTTTTACTGAGTTTTCAAGAAAAACCAGGAGACGTGTGGCAATCCGTTCGCGGTCGTTTGCATACAGAAAATCGTCGTATTCGCAAAAATGGTACTGGTTATTTACTTTATGCATTACTTGATGAACTGGTTGATAAATGTTTTCCGGTACTTGAACAATATGGCGATATCCTTGAGGAACTTGAAGTAACAACACTTGAAAATCCAACTCCCCACGTACTGCATCATATCCATAGTATTAAACGAGAATTGGCATTATTAAGAAGAATTGTTTGGCCTATGCGAGAGGTTATCGACCATTTGTATCGCGAGGAAGGAGGCAGAATAGATGACTCTACGCGCCCTTACCTTAGAGATGTGTATGAGCATAATATTCAAATTGTTGAAATTATTGAGTCATACCGTGAAATGGTAAGCGGTTTAAGTGAGCTATACATGTCAGCTATTTCAAATCGTATGAATGAAATTATGAAAGTGCTTACTATTATATCTTCTGTTTTTATACCGTTAACATTTATAGCTGGAATTTATGGAATGAACTTTAAATACATGCCAGAGCTAAACTGGACTTGGGCATATCCCGTTTTGTGGTGTGTTTTTATTTTGATAACGGCAGCAATGATATTTATTTTTTGGCGTAAAGGTTGGCTTAATAGAAATTAACTTTAATAGAAACAAAATTTAATAGAAACAGCAAGTAAATGCTCAATAAAACAACTGCTTATGATTAACAATAATAAATGCGTACGCTAGCGAACAGAACCAATAATATCACTCACTTACACTCATTGTATTAATTGGGGTGTAAGTGTTTTGCGCTCCATATATTAAGTGGAGATTAAAATGGGTCATGAATTTTGGAGTGAGTGGTACTCAGGTTGGGGTTGGTTTTTATGGTTTGGTATGTGGTTATTGCTCATATCGAGTTTAAGCCATTGGGGTTATAGCTACCGAACTCATAGACGCTATGGGTTAGAGTCTAATAAAACAGCAATTGATATTCTTAATGAAAGATACGCCAGCGGCGATATTGACAAAAAAGAGTTCGAGCAAAAAAAACAGGACATAACTACCACTGCGTAGTTAGTGCGCTGGCTAATCATCGCCATGCTCTTATATTGAGCATGGCTTAAGCATTTTTGGATGCGACAAGATGGAAACCCTGCATATGATTCTTCCTTCATTAACATCAAAAGAATTAGAGTTAATTGACGCATACTGGCGTGCCACAAATTACCTGTCGGTAGGTCAAATTTATTTATGCGATAACCCACTTTTAGAGCGCCCACTGGTACTAAGTGATATTAAAAAAATGTTGCTTGGGCACTGGGGAACAACACCCGGGCAAAATTTTATTTATGCGCATTTAAATCGCGTTATTAAAATACACGATCTAAATATGATTTATGTATCTGGCCCAGGGCATGGCGGGCAAGCTATGGTTGCTAATACTTATCTTGAGGGCACCTACAGTGAAATTTACCCTGATATAAGCCAAGATAAAGCAGGTATGCAAAAACTGTTTTTGCAGTTTTCGTTTCCCGGTGGCATTGCTAGTCATGTGTCGCCCGAATGTCCGGGCTCGATTCATGAAGGTGGCGAGCTGGGCTATTCTTTGAGTCATTCGTTTGGAGCTGTATTTGATAACCCTGACTTAATAGTTGCTTGTGTGGTGGGTGATGGTGAGGCAGAAACAGGGCCTATTGCAACTGCATGGCATTCTAATAAGTTTCTTAATCCTATCAGTGACGGTGCTGTTCTCCCTATATTGCATTTGAATGGGTATAAAATTGCGAATCCTACCGTTTTAGCACGTATTACCCATGAAGAATTAGAGCAATTAATGTTCGGTTATGGCTGGAGCCCTATTTTTGTTGAAGGGCATGAGCCTGAGCTAATGCATCAGGCTATGGCTAAAGCACTTGATGTCGCAATACATCAAATAAAAAAAATAAAAAAAGAGGCTCTCGATAATAACGATCCAACTCGTCCACGTTGGCCAATGATTATCCTCATTTCACCTAAAGGGTGGACGGGTCCAAAGCTCGTAGATGGTTTTCAGATAGAGGGAACATCGCGTGCGCATCAGGTTCCTATTTCTAGCCCATCAGCTCATCCAGATCATTTGCAATTATTAGAAAGCTGGCTGCGTAGCTATCATCCAGAAACACTTTTCGATTCACAAGGGCGTTTATTACCAGAGCTTGCTGAATTGGCCCCAACGGGGAATCGCCGTATGGGAGCAAATCCTCATGCGAATGGTGGGTTGCTGCTAGAAGATTTACATATGCCTGATTTTCGCGATTATGCTTGCGAAGTAACCTCTCCCGGTATACGCGGAATTGGTGATACCAGAGTTTTAGGTCCATTTTTGAGAGATATAGTTGAGCTTAATGACGAGCAACGTAATTTTAGAGTATTTGGACCCGACGAAACGGTATCCAATGGTTTAGGTGCACTGTTAGAGGTAACCGATAGACAGTGGAATGCAGGAACCCATAGCAACGATGAGCAGCTTGCGCCCAGTGGCAGAGTAATGGAAATGCTGAGTGAACATCAATGCGAAGGTTGGCTTGAAGGATATTTATTAACCGGTCGCCATGGTTTGTTTAATAGTTATGAAGCGTTTATTCATATTATTGACTCGATGTTTAATCAACATGCTAAATGGTTAAAAGTGACGGCAGGTTTACCATGGCGTAAAAAAATCGCTTCACTTAATTATTTACTGGCATCGCATGTATGGCGACAAGATCACAACGGTTTTACCCATCAAGATCCGGGTTTTATCGATCATGTTATTAATAAAAAAGCGGAAATTGTGCGCGTTTATTTACCGCCTGATGCTAACTGCTTGCTGTCGGTAATGGATCATTGTTTGCGAAGTCGTCATTACGTTAATGTCGTTATTGCAGGCAAACATCCTGCGCCGCAATGGTTAGATATGGTGGCAGCTGTTAAACATTGCGAGGCAGGGATTGGCATTTGGCAATGGGCGGGTAATAGCGTAGATGCAACACCTGATGTGGTGATGGCTTGTTGTGGTGACGTACCAACATTGGAAACGATGGCAGCCGTTATGATTTTACGCGAGTATTTTAGCAACCTTAAAATTCGGGTTGTTAATGTGGTTGATTTGATGCGTTTACAGCCTAATACCGAACATCCTCACGGGTTAATTGCAGAGGATTTTGACACTCTGTTTACTATTAATAAGCCGGTTATTTTTGCATTTCATGGCTACCCAACGCTTATTCATAGGCTTACGTACAAGCGTAATAATCATCATAATATTCATGTTCGCGGGTATAAAGAAGAAGGCACTATTACAACTGCTTTTGATATGACGGTATTAAACGAGATTGATCGTTTTCATTTAGTGTTAGACACACTGGAACGCCTGCCAAACTTGGGTACAAAAAGAGACGCACTAAAAAAACAGCTTGAAGAAAAGCTTGTTGAGCATAAAAAATATATTAATAAGCATGGACAAGATCTCCCTGAAATTCGTAATTGGCAGTGGCAGGCGCATTAATGAATTTTGTAGCTCAATCCACGATTAGTAAATTTGAAAATTTCGGTACAATTACCGCTATACGCGGCAGCGTAATTGACGTGCGTTTTGACACAAAGCTACCTGCGATTAATTCAATGCTTAGTGCTGGCGAAAATAAACAGTGTATTTTTGAAGTGCTAGAGCAGCGCAATGAGCATCATGTAAGAGCTATTGCGCTCACGCCTACACAAGGACTTGCGCGTGGCATGGAAGTTGTTGACAGTGGCGGACCGTTACTTACCCCTGTTGGTAAAGGAACCTTATCGAGAATGTTTGATGTGTTTGGTAACACGCTTGATGGCGGTGGTGAGCTTAAAGATGTTCAGTGGCGCTCTGTACATAATAAGCCAGTGCCATTAACCGAACGGTCAACCCAATCAGAGATTTTTGAAACCGGTATAAAAGTAATTGATCTGCTGGTGCCGTTAGAACGTGGTGGCAAAGCGGGATTGTTTGGCGGTGCAGGTGTTGGCAAAACAGTGTTATTGACTGAAATGATTCACAATATGGTGGGCAAGCACAAAGGTGTTAGCCTATTTTGTGGCATAGGTGAGCGTTGCCGTGAAGGCGAAGAGCTTTATCGCGAAATGAAAGACGCGGGCGTTTTGCCAAACATGGCGATGATTTTTGGGCAAATGAACGAGCCACCAGGGAGTCGTTTTAGGGTGGGGCATGCAGCTTTAACTATGGCTGAGTATTTTCGTGATGATGAGCAGCGAGATGTGCTGTTGCTAATCGACAATATATTTCGTTTTATTCAGGCAGGCTCTGAGGTATCGGGCTTAATGGGGCAAATGCCTTCAAGGCTTGGTTATCAGCCTACTATGGGCACAGAGCTTGCTGGGTTAGAAGAGCGAATTGCCAATACACAAAATGGTGCTATTACTTCTATTCAAGCGGTGTATGTACCTGCCGATGATTTTACCGATCCGGCCGCAGTTCATACATTTTCGCATTTATCGGCTTCTATTGTGCTCTCTCGTAAACGCGCAAGCGAAGGATTATTTCCGGCTATAGATCCCCTGCAATCTAATTCAAAAATGGCGAGCCCCGGGGTTGTGGGAGAGCGCCACTACTTACTTGCACAAAAGGTACGTAGCACCTTAGCGCAATACAATGAACTCAAAGATATTATTGCTATGTTAGGGCTTGAACAGTTATCAGTTGAGGACCGCAACATTGTTGGACGCGCAAGGCGTTTAGAGCGTTTTCTTACTCAGCCATTTTTTACAACAGAGCAATTTACTAGTTATAAAGGCAAACTTGTTAGCCTTGATGATGCGCTAGATGGGTGTGAACGCATTTTAAATGATGAATTTAAAAACGTGCCAGAGAGTGCACTTTATATGATAGGTGCCATAAGTGAGGTCAGAATAAAATCCACAGTAAATAATAATGAGGATACAAGCGGTGACGCAAACTCAGATACACCTTAAATTATTGCTGCCGTATGAGATATTTTTCGACAGGCATGATGTGACTCATGTTGTTGCCGAAACAAGCGAAGGATCGTACGGATTTTTACCCAATCGCCTTGACTGTATTGCGCCTCTAACCCCAGGTATTTTGACATTTAATTGCGAAAAAGACGGTGAGATATTTGTAGCCGTAGATGAGGGCGTATTAATTAAAACAGGAAACACTGTGCTGGTATCGGTGCGAAGTGCCATATTAGGTACTGATCTGGCAACACTTCGCAGCGCTGTAGATAAAGAGTTTTTGGCACTCAATGAACAAGCACAACAAGTAAGAACAGTGATGGCTAAATTAGAAAGTAGCTTTTTAAATCGTTTTCGACTTTAACCACTAAAAGCTATTTATTTATGACAAACAAAAAAGACGACCTAGGTTCAAAAGACTCACAAAGCAGTTCATCAACACTTGCAGAACAAGTAGAAATAAAAGCCCAGCGTAAGCTAAAAGCAAGGCTTAACTCTCATCAAAAAATATGGTTTGGTTTAGGAATGATGGGCCTCATTGGTTGGTCGGTTGCAGTGCCTACCATACTTGGTGCAAGTTTAGGTGTGTATATAGATTCGCATTATGAAAGCGATCATTCATGGACATTGGCTTTATTGGTTGCGGGTTTAGCACTTGGGTGCTTTAACGCGTGGCACTGGATGAGCAAAGAAGACAGCGCGATACATCAAGATCAACACGGTGATAATCAGCAAAAGGATGACGAAGATGCATGAGCTAGTCGGCGTATTAATTATTGTTAGTGTAGGTCTAATGCTTGGTGCCTTATTTTTTGGTGGCCTATGGTGGACGGTGCAAAAAAGTATGGTATCGACTCACCCAGCGCTATGGGTTGTGCTGAGTTTATTTATACGCATGGGAATTACTTTAAGTGGCTTTTATAGTGTGATGACGAGTGACTTATTATCAAGATCTTGGTTGCAATTACCACTGTGTTTATTTAGCTTTTTGATAGCCCGTTTTATTACCACTTATGTTACCCGTACTGCATCAACCTCTCATTTAGCAAAGGTGACACATCATGCACCTGAGTCCTGATACGGTTATTTATTGGCAAAATGGTTTTTTAAAACTCAATGCAACCATCGTTTTCACTTGGGTTTTAATGTTGGTTTTGGTGATTAGTTCGATATTGATAACCCGTAAGCTTTCAACCACGTTAAAGCGTTCTCGTTGGCAAAATTTTTTAGAAATTATAGTAACGGGGATCACACAACAAATTGAAGACGTAGGCTTGAATGACGCTAAAAAATACCTTGGCTTTTTAGGCACACTGTTTTTATTTTTAGTAACCGCGAGCATGTTTACCATTGTTCCGGGTTATGAGCCACCCACGGCATCGTTATCGACTACAGCAGCACTGGCGCTCACCGTATTTATTGCAGTGCCTTTATTTGGTATCAGTGAACAAGGGCTTGGCAATTACTTAAAATCTTATATGGCTCCTACTTTTATTATGTTGCCATTTAATATTATTAGCGAATTATCACGGACACTTGCTCTGGCTGTGCGGTTATTTGGCAACATGATGAGCGGGGCAATGATCATTGGCATTTTGTTAACCATTACACCCTTTATATTCCCAATCGTAATGACGGCACTGGGTTTGCTTACAGGCTTAGTACAGGCTTATATTTTTACTATTTTAGCCGCCGTTTATATTGCTGCGGCTACGCGCTCAGTAAAATCAGCCAAACAACGAGTTAATTAATCACGTATTTCTACACATCATACTTGGAGAGAACATGGATAGCATGACAATGATCGCAATGGCATCAATCGTTATTTCAGGAATTACAATTAGTTTTGGTTGTTTAGGTCCATCGCTTGGCGAAGGCAAAGCAGTAGCAACGGCATTGAGTGCATTAGCACAGCAACCTGATGCATCAGCAACTATTACGCGTACGCTCTTTGTAGGGCTTGCGATGATTGAATCGACCGCAATATACTGTTTTGTCGTGTCGATGATTCTTATTTTTGCCAATCCGTTTTGGAACTACGCTATTGCACAAGCTGCAGGAAGTTAAACCATGCTAATTGATTGGTTTACAGTTGCAGCCCAAGTGGTTAATTTTTTAATTTTGGTGTGGTTACTAAAACGCTATTTATATAAACCAATTTTGCACGCTATTGATAGGCGAGAAGAGCGTATAGCCGCTGAGTTAGACGATGCTGAAACAAACCAAAATGAAGCACTGGCGGAGCGTGAAAAGTTTTTTCTGAAAAATGAAGAGTTTGAACAACAACGTACACAAAAGATGCAACAAGTAAGCGTGAGTGCTAAGCAAGCAGAGCAAGCACTTATATTAGAGGCGCAAAAAAGAGCTCAAAGCTGGGGCACTAAATATCAACAAAATATAGTAAAAGAGACTGATAATTTAAAGGAGTCTTTAAGTCGAAAAGTTAAGCAAGAGGTTTTTGCTATTAGTCGCAAAACCTTAACTGAACTGGCATCAACAACTTTAGAACAACAAATATGTGAGGTGTTCACAGCGCGCTTATATAAGCTTGATAGCGACAAAAAAACCACTTTAGCGCAGGCGCTAAGTACAAATAGTGAATTTGTACCTGCCTTAATTCAAAGTGCGTTTGAGCTAACTGAATCTCAGCGTTTAGCACTTAAGAATGCTATTAATGCTGTATTTTCAAAAGATATTACCATTAAATTCACCACCGATGAGAGCCTTATTAGCGGGATTGAGTTATGTGTCAATGGACAAAAGCTGGTGTGGAGTATTGACGATTACTTACAATCAATCGAGCAGGAAGTTGATATGCTACTAAAACAAAAAACAGCTCAGCCTACAACTTCTCAACCTGTTGATAAGTGATGAGTAACCTTAGCGAAAACACTCAAAATAAAAACACAAAAATACACAGTTTAACAAACGCGTTTGGTGATGTGTTTAAGCACATTCAGCAAGGGCTAAAAATAGTTAACTCACAATTGAACTTACATGAAGTTGGTATTATTACCAGTGTATCAACGGGTATTGCGAAGGTGTCGGGATTACCTGGCGTTGGCTTTGAGGAACTAATTATATTTCCCGGTAATGTGCTTGGAATTGCGTTTAATATTGATGAAAAAGAAGTCGGTGTTGTGCTTTTAGGTGAATACGCCCACTTACAAGCTGGGGATGAAGTGCGCCGCAGTGGTCGTGTAATGGATGTAGCGGTTGGCAATGCGCTATTAGGGCGAGTGATAAACCCACTTGGCGAGGCACTAGACGGTGGAAGCGTTATACAAACCGAGCAGCGTTTACCAATAGAGCGTCCAGCTGCACCAATTATGGACCGCTCTCCTGTTACTACGCCTTTGCAAACCGGACTTATTGTAATCGATGCGATGATTCCAATAGGGCGAGGACAACGAGAGCTTATTTTAGGTGACAGGCAAACAGGTAAAACAGCTATAGCCATAGACACGATTTTAAATCAGCGAGAACAAAATGTAATTTGTATTTATTGCGCTATTGGCCAGCGGGCATCAACAGTTGCTAAATCAATAGCAATATTACGCGCGCAAAATGCAATGGCTTATACGGTTGTTGTTGCAACAGAGGGTAATGAACCACCGGGCTTACAGTATATAGCGCCTTACGCTGCAACCAGTATTGCAGAATATTTTATGGAGCAAGGACGTGATGTACTTATTGTATATGACGATTTAACTAAGCACGCAAGAGCTTACCGCGAGTTGTCTTTGTTGTTACGACGACCACCCGGACGAGAAGCATTTCCTGGGGATATTTTTTATATTCATTCACGATTACTAGAGCGTGCGACCCATTTAAATAAAGAACGTGGCGGTGGTTCCTTGACCGCACTCCCCATTATAGAGACCGAAGCTCAAAATATTTCAGCCTATATTCCAACTAATTTAATTTCGATTACCGACGGACAAATTTATTTATCACCCTCATTATTTGCTCTAGGTGTATTACCAGCCGTTGACGTTGGTAAGTCGGTTTCTCGTGTGGGCGGTAAAGCACAGCGTGCTGCGTTTCGTGCAGTTGCTGGCGATTTAAAGCTTGCATATGCTCAATTTGAAGAGCTAGAAACCTTTGCTCGTTTTGGTGCCCGACTTGATGATGATACACGGCGTATAATTGAACATGGACGGCGTATTCGAGCGAGCTTACATCAATCTGAATCATCACCTATGCCAGTGCCTGAGCAAATTATGCTATTACTCGCACTCAGTAATGGCTTTTTAGATTCGATTGAACTGCTAAAAATAAACGACGCAAAAAATATTCTTAAAAAAGCAGTTGCGCAGTTAGACGATACTTTATGTGATAGATTTGATACCGCTAAAAGCTTAAGTGATGACGATCGACAAACAATTGTTGAGTTGGCTAAGCGCGCACTTGTTGATTTTGAGCCTGAAAAGAAGGCAATAACAACATGAGCAATAGTGCCGCTAATTTACGCCATAAAATAGCCAGTGCAAGTGATTTACAAGGCGTGGTAAAAACGATGAAGGCACTTGCTGCCTCGAGTATTGGGCAATATGAAAAATCGATTAGCTCATTGACCGATTACTACCGGGCAGTTGAGTTAGGATTAAGTGCGAGTTTGCGTGATGACATGTCATTTCAATTTTCACCACAACCCAAAAATTTAAATGAAAGCAGAGCGGGTGTGATCATATTCGGCTCAGATCAAGGGTTGGTAGGGCAATTTAATGAAAGTATTACCGACTTTACAATTAAAGCGCTAAGTAACGAGACCCAGCCACCTCTAATTTGGGTGGTAGGCGCACGTGCTGCATCTCGACTTACCGATGCCGGCTTTAATTTAGTAAAAGTATACACAGTGCCAGTGAGTGTTCACGATATAGATACCTTAGTTAGGCAAATTCAAATAGACAGTGAATCAAGCTTAGTTCTTAATCCTGGTTGCCGTGTATTGGTGTTTTATAATCAACCTAAACAAGGCGCGCTTTATGAATGTGTGTCTCAGCGATTACTCCCACTTGACGAGCAATGGCGAGATAATTTTAAAAATATTTTATGGCCAACTAAAGCTTTGCCAGAAGTACTCTGCAAGCACTCTACAACAATAAGGGCATTGATCCGCGAGTATATTTTTATTTCTCTCTATCGTGCATGTGCCGAGTCGTTGGTCAGCGAAAATAGCAGTCGTCTTGGCGCAATGCAACGCGCTGAAAAAAATATTGAAGAGCTACTTGATAAGCTTTCGAGTGAGTTTAATACTCTGCGTCAAAGTACCATTGACGAGGAGTTGAGTGATGTACTTGCAGGTTATGAATTACTAAATAAAATAGACTAGGGGCTGTTGATCTTAGAGGTTGAATTTGAAGCTCTATGTGTTTTTTTAATCAAAACATCGCCTATACAGTGCGGTTATTGACTCTTTGTAACTCGATTTTTACTTATTCTTACAAAAATGTAAGCCATTAGAGTAACGCAGAAGCCGTTACCGAGCCCAATAGGTTACAAATCGCGCACGATTACCCCCCGTAAATTGAATGAATTTTAATCATGAAATGTCAACAAAACTCACAAGGATAATTTACAAGAAATAAAGCTATAACCTGGTTGTAAGCGATTTAATATTTTCACCATCAACTGTTGCACCTAAATAAATTAAATTGGCATTGGTGTTGTCAGGAGCAAATAAGTGACGTGCGCCACTTTTTTCTAAACTTGTATTATATGGGCTTGGTGCATCTCCAAAATCAATTGAGCTATCCGTAACTTTAACTTCTGCTATAGCACAACGGGCCCCATCGTTTTGGCTAGATTTTGGGCCAGAGGTAAATACATTTGCTACTGGGGTATACCCTACAACTGGGCTTACACTTAAATCAACTTTATGAATTTTACCGCTGCTATTATTACTAAAATAAAACTGACCATTAATATCAAAGTAGGCTGCACCAAATGCACCAGAGTCATCTCCAATATCTAATTGAGTAATAAACTTTGTGGTGTTGGTAGTTACATTAACTTCATGTAAGTCACCGTTGCTTTCAACAGCATACAATAGGTTGCTAGTCGGGTGAAAAGCAAAATCGAAAATACCTAGCTTCCAACTGTTACTGCCATTAGCAAGTTTGGCAGTAATTGTTTCATTTAAATCGCCATCAAGATTAACTGAATACAAGCCAAAACTAGGTGTATAAACATAGTAAGTTGCACTTTGATTACCATCCTCGCCTGTAACCTGAATATCACCAACGTAAAAGTTTGTATCTGGTAAACCTTCTACTGTAAGGCGTTTCATTTCATAATCGCTACCAATTTGTACAACACTTTTAGGTGATTGACGGCTGAACCCATACATGTACTGGTCTTTATAGTTAAACCCGACGGCATTTACGCTCTCACCATTTGCTTCATCTTCAAATGTAAGGCTTGAAGCAAGTACAGTTGGTTTAGCTGACACTAGATCGATACCGTAAAGTTGTGCGTTAGAATTTTGCATTAGAAAGGCTTGGCTCGGACATTCATCAAATGCTTGTCCAAAAGCTGTGCATGGAATTAAAGCTATGCAGACTTTAGCTAGTTGGATGAGTTTCATCATGTTACCCTCATTGGTTAAGTAGTGATAAGGTTGCATGCTTCATTCCATAATTTAATCATTTGATTTATATGGCTTTTATTTTAACTTCAGTTTGAATAGTGCAATTTGCAATCGATATATTGCAAATTGCAAAGCTTAAAGCGATAAGAAAGGAGTGTTGATTGATAGTGGTTGACTAAAAAACTTTATTAGTCGAAAGAAACGGTTAAAAGAAGACTTAAATCTAGATAGTATTATAATAAAATTACGGCTAAATCCTTTGATTTTATTTTAATGTTTTAGATAAGTTTGGGGGAAGAATTATTACAAGTTATTTTTTGGTGGTGGAAAAATATGAACCTAAACGTTTATTAAGAGAAAAATGAATCAAGAAAGATAATTTAAACTCAATCAGTTGGAAAAGTAATTGTAAACCGTGTTTTAAATTTTTCGGTGCTTTCAGGATTAGAGTCTAGCTCTAGTTTGGCGTTAAGTATTTGTGTTACCCATTGCATCACCATGAACAATCCAAGACCTGTGTTACCCTCGCCACGAGCCGTGGTGTAAAACGGCTCAAATATTGAAATTTGCTTTTCTTTATTTATACCAATACCTGTGTCTGAAATTATTATTTTAATTTTTTTATCTACATTTATAGCTTTTATCTCTATTTCTCCTTTTTGGTTTTTTATAAAGGCGTGATTAAATGCGTTCATTACGAGATTTTCAATAACTTGCGATATGATACCAGGTCGGGTTTTTATATTAATATTTCCAATGAATTGAGTCTTTACATTTATTTTTGAATTTTTTAGTCGTGAGTGAAATGCAATTAATAAATCGTTAATTACGTCCTTAAGGTCACAATCAATAAAGTCTTCATTATTTCTATCAATAGCCATCTTCTTAAAGCTTTTTACAATTACTGCAGCCTTATCTAAATTGACCTTAGCTAGCTCTAAATTATCTTTAATGCTATATGTATCATTCTCAAGCTGAGATTTGGTTAAGCCTATTTTTATTGACTCAGATAACCGCTTAATAACTGACTCTGCATTTGACACAGAAATGATAGCTCCACCTATTGGAGTATTCATTTCGTGCGCAACACCGGCAACAAGTAAGCCTAACGAAGAAAGCCTTTGTGCTTCAATAAGATTCTTTTGTAGCAACTGTTGTTGTTTAATGGTTTTTGAAAGTGTCTTATTGACGTGCTTTAGTTCTATTTTCTCAGTCTTTAAAGCATCAAATAAATTGTTTATAGTATTATTAGATCGGTGTTCCCTATATAAGAAAAAAGTTGAAATAATAATAAACCCAAATGCACAGACCGATGCATACAAGAATGCAGATAAGCTTACCCTTGCTATAGCTTGCTCCCCGCTTTTAATATATACATAAATAGTTTCGTTTAATGCTTCTTTATGCTTTTTTGAGTAGAGAACAGGCAGCTTTCCTATTGTGTACATATCGGTGTCTAAATACCTTATCGTATGGTCACTTTGGGATGTTAGAATCTGCCACAATTTTGGATTCATATTTTTAAGATTATAGTGAGGCTTTTTCAATATAATGCCCCATTCTTTTGAAGGATCGTTGTTAAACAACCAATGGCTACTGCTATTAATAATGTTTATTTGATTATCTTTGGATGATATATCTCTTATCTTTTTAAAAAATTCAGTTAGATTAAAGTTTATTACTATTAACCCATCCACAATATAGTCGTTTTCACTCGTTCTGTGGGTTACCCTTATCGTTGGCTCTATCGGGGTCGTAATAGCTCCATACTCCATATTCAAATCTATTTTAGATAGAAAAGAATCTGGTGAATTTATAGCAATACCTTGCCTGAAATAATAACGCGACATTTTATTTTGCAAATTTTCAGGCTTAACAACTTGAGCTTGACCATCTTTAAAGTTAATTCTAAAGCGTTCATTCCCAACTATATCAATCCAACGTATTTGAGATATATTGGGGGACATAAGACCAAAATCTAAAAAGTACTTATTAATCTTTTTCAGAGATTGGGGATCTCTATACTCAAACCTTGATGAAGAGCCTCTTTTTAAATTGTTATTATTAGCTAAAATTTTTGTAAGCTTTTTTATACTACTTAACTCTCTAGCAAACTCAGTATTGACTAATGCTAATTTTTCATCTTGATAGCCCTGCATAACCATGAGCTTCGATTGTAGTATTTGCATGTAGACTAAATAACAAATCAATACCGCAATAAAAATAACAAAAAATACCTTCATCAGTATATTTTTTTTACTTACCAAAGGGGAATTATTTACGTAATTAATATCATGGTTGTTCATACTGCTTTAGCCATAAAATTAATTCATTAATAAATAAAGGCTTTGAAAAAAAATAACCTTGAGCGACATTACAGCCCAACTTCTTAGCCCAATTACATTGTTCCACCGTTTCAATACCTTCTATAATAATCGAAAAATCAAAACGTTTAGCAAGCTTTACAATCATTTCAAGGATATATTGATTATCAGGATTATCCTCAATATCACCAATAAAACAACGATCTATTTTTAGGACATTTGCAGGAATTTTAGTAATATGAGAAATAGATGAATATCCGGTTCCAAAATCATCAATACCGACTTTTATACCTAGAGCCATAAATCTTTCTAATGACTCTCTAATTAGTTCATAGTTACTAATAGCTTGAGTTTCTGTTATTTCAAGCTCTAACATAGATGGGTCTAAATTTATTTCACGTAACTTTTTAGAGATATACTCAAAATACTTTGGGTTGGCTAAATCATATGCAGATGCATTAAAAGCAATTGGTAGATTAACACCTTCGCCTTTCAGTTGTTGTATTATAACTAATATTTTATCAAATATGGCGCTGTCTAATTCACTTATTAAACCTGCCGTCTCAGCTAATTCTATAAATATTTCTGGACTGACGAAACTTCCGTCTTTTAATTGCCACCTTGCAAGTGCTTCAAAACCAATAGGGGTAAAATTTCTTAAGTCCATTTTAGGTTGTAAAGCAACTTGTAAAGAGCCTGAACCAATCGCTTTTCTTAACTTAGCCATCAAACTATATCGCTTTGTAAGCTCCTGAATTTTTAAATGATTATGTTCTATATATTTTAAAGAAATAGTATTGCTATCACTTAAGCTTGACTCTGCTAGACTAATTATTTTTTCAGGTGAGAAATTCAAAACTGAGCTTAATGCTAATTCTAGTATACGTATATCAGCGTACTGTCTCACCATTTCTACTTCACACATTTGCCTATTAAGCCCAGTAATAATCTCTTGAGGCATATTGCTATCGGTACTAACAATTAAGCCAAAGCTACTCTTATTGATAATGGCTATCCGTGGAGTAGTATGCGCAAAGGCACCCTTAATGTTGTTATAAACTTCTTTTAATAATTTTTGGCAAAAGTCATGACCAAAAGTAAATGCTTTTTCTTCAAATTGTTCAACTTCAAATACTATTAATTTCGTTTGATACTGCTCATGCAAATTCATATTTCTAATTTCGCGGGTTAGCCAATTTCGATTATGTAAGTTTAATGAAATATCTGTATACGCCAATTCCGTTAGTTTATTAAGTAAAGCCATATTAGCAAAGCCAGTGTTAACATTTTCGCTAAATACTTTGAGTAAGTACTCATTTTGTTCGCAAATGGCATTATCAGATTTTACAATCGTTAAATAGCTTTTTTTATCTAGTTCTGTAGTCTGGAAGTAGAAGACAGTATGATGCTCTGAGAAAACATGACGTTTTTCAGCTGTTGCAAGCTCAAAATCATCATAAATATCAGCACTTAATATTTCCTGTTCAATTAATTTTCCTTCAAAACCGTCAAAGCAACCATTAGCAGTCGATATTAGCGCTTCTTTGTTTATTTCACCACTGGAGCACATAATTCCACCACCATCAGTTATATTTAATATATTACTGATTTCTTCTAAAACAGCTTTAGAAAAGGAGCGGATATCGTGTTTACTATTAATACTTCTACATGCATCTAGAACTAATTGAAGACCTTTTCGTGCTGATGAAATTTGAGATATGTACTGCCAAGTTCTTAGATTACTTTTAACTATAGACTGTAATTTCCCTACTGAAACATCAGATTTGTTCCAGTATTCGTCGATGTCTAGAGATTTCATTATATGTTGCTCTGGTGCAAAGCCGGGTTGCCCTGTAAGTAAAACAATGCGCATTTCTGAATTACCTATTACTTCTCTTATAGTGCTTATCAGCCGCAGCCCAGAGTCATCTTCTTCCATCACAACATCAATAAATGTTAATGCGATATCAGCATGTAAGCTTAGAACTAGCGCTGCTTGAGGCACAGAGTTTGCAGTATGAATTTCTATTTCATACCCATTATCAATTTTTATTTCTTTTAAGCTATTAGTTAACGCGTTTTGATAGTTAATATCGTCTTCAACAGTTAAAATCTTGATAATTTTTTTATTTAGATTATCTACTTTTTGTTCTTCTTCATTAAATACAAAGAGCTCATTATTGTCAGACATCCCATACCACCATATTTTAATAAGCCTAAAGAGTTAATGATGTGCATAGCACCCTTGAAGTAAATATTAATTTCATCTTTTAACATCATATACATAGATATTAGGATAGAGCTCAAGTTTAGTCTAATTTATAAGTGTATTAACTATGTACCTTTAAACTAAAAGCTCAGATCTATATGATGTAAAACTAATGAACCTAGCTTTGCTAATAAGAAGAGCGTTATGGTATTTATGAACATTTTGTATCCAGTTGTTTATCTTTATAAAAGTTAAACAGTACGACACCTTAAAGTTATCATCCGTAGTAACCAGTTAGCTGATATTTGATAATAGACACTGAAATTATAATTTGCATATAGTGCTTAAAGCCACTCAATTTTAAATGGAAGAATAGTGCCTTGATAAGGGTAGGGGTCTAATTCTGAGGTAGTAGAAGATTGTTTTGGGCACTTGGGCACAAGTTTGGGCACAAATATATAAAAATATAATTTCCATAAGAATTATGGGGAAATGGTTTTGGCTATTTTATAAATTATGAGTACAGAATAATAAAAATTCTGAAATTTAATTTAGAATATTAGAATCTAAATACTACAATTAGAAAATCTATTTAATATATTGAAAAATTTGGAGTAATTGGTACGACCGAGTGGATTCGAACCACCGACCTCTACCATGTCAAGGTAGCGCTCTAACCAGCTGAGCTACGGTCGTACAATTTTTTTAGGATTCTTAAATGTTGGTACGACTGAGTGGATTCGAACCACCGACCCCTACCATGTCAAGGTAGTGCTCTAACCAACTGAGCTACAGTCGTATTACTTTATTTAAGTAGGTGTTAATTGCTTAACAACGGCGGCTAATATATAGCGTGGCGGTTGGTGAATCAAGCAAGTTTGTTGTTTTTGAGTTCATTTGCCGTTTTTTTATTCATATTGGGCTTATTTCGCACGTTTTATAAAAACCTTGCCACCAAACCACATGTTTTTTAGCTGAGCTTTTTAGTAAGTTCAGTAAGTTACTTGTCGAGCCCGTTTTGACTAAGTTATTAATTTGAGGACTTGAGATACTTTCGTTAAACCAAAGCTCATTATAAAGCGGTTGTAGTGCCTCTAGATAACCAGTTAATTGCGCTTGGTAGGGCTGAATTTCTTTTAGGTAAAACTTTTGAAATACGTTGCTTATGATTTTTGCATTTTTATTATTTTTACCTTGAGGGCAAAACGTATTAAAGTTTAATGTTTTTACAAACTGTGTGGCGTTGTTATTTAACACTACCTGCTTTCGGGCTGATTGAATGAGTGCTTGGTTAAATTGAAATTTATTAAGCTGCTCGAGTGCACTAAAAATAGAATCGCTATTAATTTCACTGTACTCTTTGGCGTTTATTTGCTGCTTAATGAGTACAAGTTGCTTTAGGGCATATACGGTATCGCTAAAACCTGCTGGTTCAGTAGTAAGCTCGTTTGAGGTGAGTTGCCATGTGCGATTAAGCTCTGGCTCTTTAAATAACATGATGTTAAAAAAGTGCATTAGGTGTATTTGTTTGTAATTTTTTGCTGCGAGTATTTTTGTGTAACTAGGACTATTTTTATCAAGGCTGTTTAAGCAAACCTGCGCACTTTTAATAAAGTTTATTTGATATTTTAATTGCCCAGCAGCGCTGGCGGTTTTTCCTAATTGGTTATTGTGCTCACTTATAAGCACGTTTAGCTTACATTGGCTAATGCCTGCAAGCTCAACAATACTCAGTGTTAGGTCGCTTTGTGCTATTGGGGTAGGCTGCAGTAAGGGGAGTTGCTTGAGTGGCACAGGCTCTGTGGTGCTTGTATTAACTGTGCTACTTAAGCGTTCAATATAAGTAGCGTTTATACTACTTCGTGGTTTGTTGCAGCCAGTAAGCGTTAAAAAACACATTACCAGCATTGCAGCTGGTAGTGTTTTAAGGCTGAGTTTATTAGTTTTGATTGAGTGCATCAATTTTAAAAAATTCATATTTTAAACGTTTTTTTACCGTTAGCATTAATAAAATAGCAGCGACACTAAGTCCCACTATTATCCCAGCCCAGAAACCGTGTGGCCCCATAGCTGGCACTATTATATCTGTTCTTGCCAATACGTAACCTAAACAAAAGCCGATTAACCAATACGATATAAACGTTATATACGATATAGGCGTGGTGTATTTTAACCCACGAAGTATGCCATTTGCTGCAACTTGCAATGCATCAGGTAATTGGTAAATACACGCTAAAATCATAATTGATGAAGCCAATGCCATAACAGCGGGGCTGTCGGTATACAGTTGGCTAATTAAATCACGACCGGTGAACGTAATAAGCGCTAAAAATAACGCCACAGCAATGGCTAAAATATAGCTGGTAGAAACCGCAACTTTTAATTGAGTCATGTTCTTTTGGCCGTATAAGTTACCTATACGGATGCTGATAGCGATTGATAGGCTCAGCGGCATCATAAACAGCAATGTAGTTACACTGGCTGCTATTTGATGTCCCGATATAGCTACTGCACCTAAATGCGCTATAAATAGCGGTATACACGCAAATAAAGTAACTTCAAAAAAGGTGGCGAGTGAAATTGGTATACCTAACTTAGTAATAATACCAATGGTAGTGAAATTAGGTTTTTCGAATGATGAAAGCAGGCCTTTAGCATCTACTTTTTTACTCATTTGGCAGTAAGTGACTTGTGCTATTGCCATAACAGTTAAAACAATGGCTGTTGCAATACCACAGCCCGCGCCGCCATAAGCAGGAAAACCAAATAAGCCATTTATGAAAATATAATTTACCGGAATATTAACAGCTAAACCTAATAGGCTTATGTAAAACGCGGGCTTGGTCATTCCCATACCTTCGGTAACGTTTCTGTATACCGTAAAAATTAAAAATCCAAATACACCCCATTTCACAAAGTGAATGTAGTCAATGGCAAGGTTTGCAATTGCAGGCGTTGTATCGAGCTTAAAAATAATAGCATCTGCTAAATGGGCAATTCCAAAGCCTGTAAAGCTCAAAATAGCGGTTAAATAAAGCGCTTGTTGAAAATAGTGGCTAATGCCTTTGCGGTCATCACTGCCAGAAAACTGCGCAATAATACCGGTAAGCGCTAATAAAATTCCTTGAAGGCCAAGTAATAATGGGTTCCATATTCCTGTTGCAATAGACAGTGCAGCTAAGTCAGTAGGGCTAACTTGGCCTGCCATAATTGTGTCGACGACCGACATTAAAATAAGTGTAACTTGCGCTAAAAAAACAGGTAAAGCGAGGGAAAGTAAACGCTTGGCTTCCCAATTGCAAAAGGTCATAAAAACAGCTAGTTGATAAAATAGGGCGTAATTGTAATCTATTGGAGTTTAAATAAAAATCACAGTAGTGAATGATTTTATGAGTTGATACGTTAAACTAGCACTTTGTAATAATTTAAAGTGATTTTATGTTTACAGGAATAGTGCAAACGCAAGCTACGGTGGTCTCTAAGACTCAAACAGACGGTGTTTTACGCTTAGTTGTATCGGTGAGCGATGAGTACGTTAAGCATTTAGATTTAGGCGCAAGTATTGCTATTAATGGCTGTTGTTTAACAGTTGTGCAAGTTGAGCTAAGTAATCACGATGTGGTAGCGCAAGTGCATTTTGATGTGATTGACGAAACCCTAAAGTTAACTAATTTAGGGCTGCTTGAGCTAGGTAGTTTAGTTAATTACGAACGCTCTGTTACGTTTGGTACTGAGCTAGGTGGGCATATAGTGTCTGGGCATATTCATTGTACGTCACAAATTTCTCAAATAGTGAAGCGTGAGAACAACTGCAAAATACAACTCAGTTTGCCAAAAGAGTGGCAAAAGTATGTGTTATATAAAGGGTTTGTTGCGATAAATGGCGCAAGCTTAACCGTGGGCGAAGTTGATGAACAAGGTTTTTGGTTACACCTAATTCCGGAAACGCTCGCCATTACAAACATTGGTGCAGCGCAAGTGGGTGACAAGTTTAATATTGAAGTTGATCAGCAAACTTACACTATTGTAAATACGGTAGAAAACTACTTACGCCATCAGGCTTAAGTTAAAATATTTGTTCGTCATCACTGTCTACGTGTAGCTCTAATTTATTGTTAGCATGGTCTATATGCATATTTAAATGAATTGGGTTACAGCAGGCAGTGCAATCTTCTATATAGTCTTGATCGCCGCTGCTAGCGTCTAGGTCTAAATGAATATGGTGTCCGCAGTGTGGGCACGTTATTCGTTGTGATAAAAAATCTTTCATAATCACTCCAGTTATAAATAATTAAGTTAGGTTCAACTTAATCGCTTACATATGAACGTCTACTTACTCATTAAATATAGTGCTGAAATGCAGCTTATGACACTTATTTTATACCTTCAAATACTAGCTTTTCTATATGTTGTTTAGCTTCAGTAAGATAGTGACCGGCAAAGATGTTAGCGTGATTTAAAATAGGGTATAGCTGGTATATTAACTTACGTTTTTCGTAATTTTGAGAAAGCGGGTAGTGCGTGTTATAGGCGCTATAAAAGTCTTTTGGCAGTGGCGCAAATAGTTCGCTCATTGCAATATCCACTTCCCGATCACCATAATAACAAGCTGGGTTAAATACCGTAGGCTCTGCTTTTAAAAAGCCCATATTTCCACGCCAAAAATCGCCATGCAGTAATGATGGCTCAACTTGATGACTGTGCAGCTGTTCTTTAACGGCATTAATTAAGCGCTCGGGTTCAATAAAGTTAATGCCTTTTTCAGCGAGTAGCTGTAATTGCCACCCTATACGTTCTTCGGCGTAAAATACATCCCATTTTTTGTGCCATCGGTTGGGTTGTATGGTAGTGGCTATGTAATTGTCTACATCAAAGCCAAACATGGCTTGGTCGTGTTTTTGATGCATTTTAGCGAGGCTGCTTCCCATAGTTGCCCACGTGTTGTGGGGTTGTTTATCTAAAATAAGCCACTGTAAAACAATAAATGAAAACTCTATATTTGCACCGGTTGTAATACATTCAGGGACTTTAAAATTACTATTTTGCGCCAAAAGCTTTAAGCAAATAAATTCACTTTCTAAACGCTCGAGTTCGCTTTTTAATGCTATTTTAACGAAGAAGTTATGCGTACCATTGGTAATATGAAATAGTTTGTCGGTATTTGTACTTTGTAATTGGCGTTTATAGGTGTGTTTAAAGTCAAAATTAATAGCTTGGCTGATGTGCTCATTTACTGTTTTCCACATAATAATTGTTCACTTTTTAAACAGATACTTAAACTATGGCAAAAAGAGATTAATTTAACAATCTAATCGTTGTAAAATTGGCGGCTAGGTTTAAATAAATAATTACAACGACTGTAATGGAGTAAAAATGAACAAAAGTTTAATAACCAATTTGCTAGCGGGTTTATGTGTTGTTGTAGGTTTTATGTTTAACCAAGCAATTGTGTTATCTGTTGGTTTATTTGCACTTTCTGGCGCGGTAACTAATTTATTAGCTATTCATATGTTATTCGAAAAAGTCCCGTTTTTATATGGCTCAGGCGTTATAGCGCTTAAGTTTGAAAGCTTTAAAGTCGCTATACGAAACCTAATATTAACGGAGTTTTTTTCAGAGCAAAAAATTAATAATTTACTCAATAAAGCACAGCCTAATATCGATTTTGAGCCAATAATTAGTAATGTTGATTTAAACCCTGCATTCGACAATTTACTTGTCGTTATTGAAGAATCTCAGTTTGGTAGCATGTTAGGTATGTTTGGCGGCACAGACGCAATAGAGCCAATGCGTGAAAAGTTTATTAAAAAAATGCAATTGTCGCTTGGTGAAATCTCTCAAACTGACGACTTTAAAGCATTAGTAACCCAAACACTTTCACAAGGTAATAGTGCTGAGAGTTTACATAAAACGGTACTTAAATTAGTAGATGAGCGCCTAGATGAGCTTACCCCTAAAATGGTTAAAGAGATTATTCAAACCATGATCCGCGAGCACCTAGGCTGGCTTGTAGTATGGGGTGGTGTGTTTGGTGGTTTGTTTGGTTTAATTGCAGCGCTTATTTAAGCGCTGTTCTGTGTTAGGTGATATCTGTAAAATAATTAAATTAAATGCTTTTTTGCGGCTGACATATTTTTTCAGGCTGTTATTATCGCCCCCATAATTTAGTCGTGTTTTTTAGGAGCAACGGTGAGCAAAACGTTAGCCAGTTATTATCAGCAAGCATACGCTTGCGATCAGCAGCATTTTAACCAGTGTTTTTATTGTGGCTGTGAAGCGACAGAGCGCGACCATTGTCCGCCGCTGCATATGCTACAAAGCATTGTTGATTTAGGTGAAGAGGCTGACTTTATATCTATTGCGGCTTGTTATGAGTGCCATGCACTTTTACATAACGAAAGGCTGATGACGATTGATGAGCGCTTTACTAAAATGAAAAAAAAGCTTGCCACCAAATATGCAAAACCACTGCGTGTTTATAACATGTGGGAAGAAAACGAACTTGGCGACATGAGCGACGAGTTTGCGCATAGTATTGCAGCGGGTATGAAATTAGGAAAAGAAGCCGCTGAGCGTTTAGCGTTTACGGGTTTTAGCTATGCCACAGAAGATGCCAAAGTAGCAGTGCGTGAAAAAACGAAAGAGTTTGATGTAGAGGGCATGATATTTACCGACTTTAAAGAGGCGCTAAATTATTGCATTAACGATTTAAACGTACAAAAAAGTGACTTTTATAAAATTTTGGTTGAAGACTACCAAGGTGATTTTAATAAAGCATTGAGCCAGTATCGCCACCGACATGATAAAGTAACTGCAGCTAAAGACGGTAATACACTTATTAAAGATTTTTCTAAGCTACATAAGCAAAACTCTGATTTTGTAACGCGTACGGTTAAGCACTTTATTAGTAAAGATCCATCGCTTACAACCGAAGGTGCGCTTGAAAAGTTGTATAACAATTATATAAAGAAATAATTACAGAAATTCATCTTAATTAACTGCGTTTTCACCTGTTTTTTTGGCTTTATTCCTTAGCTTTCGCTAAAGTAGCAAAAAAACAGGAGATCCAAACAACATGCAAAAATTTGCACCTTCTTTATTAGCGGTTGGCTTAGCTGCCGCACTTGTCGGTTGCCAAGAAAATGGCCCGCAAGACGATAAAATAACAATCAACAAAAATCCTTATCCAAGTACTTATCAGCCCGTTTCTACATCAAGCACACTTATTACAAATGCAACAGTACTTACAGGTACTGGTGAGCGTTTAGATGAGGCTGATGTATTACTTGTTGGCGGCAAAGTACAACAAGTCGGTAAAGACTTAACTGCGACTGCTGATATTACAATTGATGCACAAGGCAAATGGGTAACACCAGGTATTATCGACGTACATTCACATTTAGGCGCTTACCCAAGCCCATCGGTTGAGTCGCATCAAGATGGTAACGAAATGACAAGCCCTAACACTGCAGAAGTGTGGGTTGAGCATTCTGTTTGGCCACAAGATCCAGGCTTTAATCGTGCACGTGAAGGCGGCATTACTTCTCTGCAAATTTTACCAGGATCAGCTAATTTATTTGGTGGACGCGGCGTTACGCTTAAAAACGTCCCTGCACATACTATGCAAGGTATGAAGTTTCCTGATGCGCCATACGGTTTAAAAATGGCGTGTGGTGAAAACCCTAAACGTGTTTATGGTCGTCAAGGTGTATTGCCTTCAACCCGTATGGGTAATATGGCTGGTTACCGTATGGCGTGGGCTGAAGCCGCTGAGTACAAACGTGCATGGGATAAGTACGATGCCGATTATGAAGCAGGTTTAAACCCAGAAGCACCAGTACGTGATATTAAACACGATACGCTTCGTGGTGTGCTTGAAGGCGAAGTACGTATTCATAATCATTGTTATAAAGCCGAAGAAATGGCAATGATGATTGACCTGTCAAAAGAATTTAATTACGACGCGGGTACATTCCATCACGGTGTAGAAGCATATAAAATTGCTGACTTACTTGCTGAGAATGGCTCGTGTGCTGCACTTTGGCCAGACTGGTGGGGTTTTAAAATGGAAGCCTACGACATGGTTCAAGAAAACGTAGCTATTGTTGATGCAGTTAAAAATTCATGTGCGGTTGTTCACTCAGATTCAGATACTACTATTCAGCGCTTAAACCAAGAAGCTGGCAAGGTTATGTACCGTGCTAACGAAAATGGTTTTGATATTTCTGAGCAACACGCTATTAAATGGATCACGGCTAACGCTGCTAAATCGCTAGGTATTGATGACAAAACAGGTTCACTAGAAGCGGGTAAGCAGGGTGATGTTGTTATTTGGAATCAAAGCCCATTTAGTGTTTATGCTAAAGCTGAACAAGTGTTTGTTGATGGTGCAAAAGTTTACGATAGAAACGACAGCGCATATCAAGCAACAAGTGATTTTATGTTAGGTCAACAATAAGGAGCACCCAGAATGAAAAATTTATCACGTTCGTTTTCGCTTTCTCTGGTTGCTGCAGGATTATTAGCATCTGGTGCTGTAAGCGCACAATCGCTAGCAATTATTAATGCAACATTGCATACGTCATCAGATCAAGGTGTATTAGAAGCGGCAAGCATTGTAATGACAGATGGCAAAATTACAGCGATTAACCCAACTGAAATTAAAGTAGATGAAATTATTGATGCAAAGGGCCAAATTGTAACCCCAGGCTTTATTGCAAGTATTAATCAACTTGGTTTAGTTGAAGTAAGTGCAGTTGCAGGCTCTCGCGATGCAGGCGAAGAAAAAGCCGGTATTGATTTTGATGTAAGCCTTGCTTACAACGCACATTCAAGCTTAATCCCTTACGCTCGTAAAGGCGGTGTGACACGCGATGTAATTACCCCTCATGGTGGTGATAGCATTTTTTCAGGCCTTGCGAGTGTTGTTGATTTAAGTGGTAGTTTTGATAGCGACATGCAAAAACAAGCGGCTTTAATTGTTTACTTAGGTGAGCGCAGTAAAGGCTCTCGTGCTTTTACTTTGCAAACACTGATTAATAAACTTGATGAGCACAAAACGAAAGCCGGTAAAAAAGCTAAAAAAGATGACGACAAGCCAAGTACTGAAGACACAGTAATGGCAAAAGTACTTAGTGGCGAAATGCCATTAGTGGTTGGTGTATCACGTGCGGCAGATATTATTGAGCTTATTAAAGTAAAAGAGCAATTTGGTATTAACTTAGTACTTAACGGCGCACAAGACGCTGTTGTAGTAAAAGAGCGCGTTGCTAAAGCAAATATCCCAGTAATTATTAGTGCAATGGACAGCTTACCAGCAAGTTTTGATTCGCTTCATGCGAGTTTAGATAATGCAGGTGTGCTAGAAAAAGCAGGCGTTAAAGTATTATTAACGGTAGGTGGTGATGCAAGTCACAACATTTATCAGCTGCGTTTTGATGCTGGTAATGCAGTATCGTATGGTATGAGCCAAGAAGGTGCGTTAAAAGCGGTTACATCAAACGTTGCTGATGTATTTGGCATTAATGCAGGTAGCCTTGAAGTAGGTAAAGCTGCTGATGTAGTAATGTGGAGTAATGACCCGTTTGAACTAAGCAGCCACGTGAGCAAAATGTTTATTAATGGGGTTGAGGTATCTACACAATCTCGCCAAGATAAACTGCGTGACCGTTATATGACAGATTCAAAAATGCCACGGGCTTATACCAACCCGCAATAATACTTAATCAATTTGAGGGATTAAATCTGACGGTAACTGCGTTAAAAATTTCTGATATAGAGCAACTAAATAACGAAATTTTTGCCTTGTTATCGACAAGATTTTCTTGCCTCAAAGTTGATCACTTAATTAAGCGAATTGGTATGATACTAAATAATTAATTAAATAAATAAATTTAATTATTCAAAGGCCGCTATTTTATAAATAGCGGCCTTTTTGTTTGTAAAATTTAGACATAAAAAAGCCGCTTACTTTTACAAGTAAGCGGCTTTTAAATTTAAACCAATATTTATACTAATTTAGCAAGAATATCGTTAAATGTAGTGCTTGGACGCATCGCTTTAAAGGCTGCATCATCGTTAGGCTGGAAGTAACCGCCTAAATCAACTGCAGGGCCTTGCGCATCGTTAAGTTCACTTACGATTTGTTCTTTATTAGACTCAAGGTCGCTAGCAATTTGAGTAAACTGTGCTTTAAGTTCACTGTCATCATTTTGCTTAGCAAGTTCTTGTGCCCAGAATAAAGATAGGAAGAAATGAGAACCACGGTTATCAATTTCTTTCACTTTACGTGAAGGAGACTTGTTTTCTGCTAAGAAAGTACCAGTCGCTTTATCTAGTGTATCAGCAAGAACTTGTGCCTTGTTGTTACCCGTAGTTACGCTTAGGTGCTCAAGAGATGCAGCAAGTGCTAAAAATTCACCTAAAGAATCCCAACGTAAGTGGTTTTCTTTTTCGAATTGTTGAACATGCTTAGGTGCAGAACCACCTGCGCCAGTTTCAAATAATCCACCACCGTTCATAAGTGGAACAATTGAAAGCATTTTAGCACTCGTACCTAGCTCTAAAATTGGGAATAAATCTGTAAGGTAATCACGTAAAACGTTACCTGTTACAGAAATAGTGTCTTTACCTTCTTTAATACGCGCTAGTGAGAACAATGTTGCTTCAAGCGGTGCTAAAATTTGAATATCTAGGCCAGCTGTATCGTGATCTGGTAGGTATTTATTTACTTTTTTGATTAGCTCTGCATCATGTGCACGGTTTTCGTCTAACCAGAAAATAGCTGGAACGCCTGTTGCGCGTGCACGATTTACTGCAAGCTTAACCCAATCTTGGATTGGTGCGTCTTTAACCTGACACATGCGCCAAATATCGCCTTGCTCAACACTGTGCTCAAGTAATGTATTACCATTTGCATCAACAACACGGATAGAACCATCTGCTTTAGCTTCAAACGTTTTATCGTGTGAACCGTATTCTTCAGCTTTTTGAGCCATAAGGCCAACGTTAGGTACGCTACCCATAGTTGTTGGATCAAACGCGCCATTCACTTTACAAAAATCAATAGTTGCTTGGTAAATACCTGAGTAACAACGATCTGGAATTACAAAGCTAGTGTCTTGTAATTTACCATCGTTATTCCACATTTGACCGCTTGAACGGATTGCAGCAGGCATAGACGCATCGATGATCACGTCACTTGGTACGTGTAGGTTTGTAATGCCGCGGTCAGAATCAACCATAGCAATAGCAGGGCGGCTAGCGTAAACAGCTTGAATGTCTGCTTCAATTTCTTCGCGCTTAGCATCGTCTAATGTTTGAATTTTAGAATATACATCGCCTAAACCATTATTTACATCAACACCTAGCTCTTCAAAAAGCTCACCGTGTTTAGCAAATACATCTTTGTAGAATACTTTTACAGCGTGACCAAAGATAATTGGATCAGATACTTTCATCATTGTCGCTTTCATGTGAAGCGAGAATAAAACACCTTTTTCTTTAGCAGCGTCAATTTCAGCAGCTAAGAAAGCTTGAAGCTTAGAAGCGCTGATGCTTGATGCATCAATAACTTCGCCAGCTAAAAGAGGCGTGCTTTGTTTAAGTACAGAAACGTCGCCGTTAGTTGCAACATGTTCAATACGTACATCAGTGGCTGTATCAACAGTTACTGACTTTTCTGAACCAAAGAAGTCGCCTTCGCTCATGCTTGCAACATAAGACTCTGAATCTTTGCTCCACGCACCCATTGAATGCGGGTTGTTACGTGCATATTCTTTTACAGAACCTGGTGCGCGACGATCAGAGTTACCTTCACGTAGTACTGGGTTTACTGCACTGCCTTTGATTTTGTCGTAAGCAGCTTGAATTGCTTTTTCTTCATCATTTTTAGGTTCAACAGGGTATTCTGGAAGAGCGTAACCTTTTGCTTGAAGCTCTTTAATTACAGCGCGAAGCTGTGGTACAGATGCACTGATGTTTGGTAATTTGATGATGTTTGCTTCTGGTGTTTTAGCAAGCTCGCCAAGTTCAGCAAGTGCATCACCAATGCGTTGTTCTTGTGTTAAATAATCAGGGAAGCTAGCAATTACACGACCTGCTAATGAGATATCGCGAGTTTCAACTTCAACACCGGCCGCATTTGTATATGCTTGGATGATCGGTAGCAACGAGTAAGTTGCTAGTGCCGGAGCTTCGTCCGTTTTTGTATAGATAATTTTTGATGTCATCATCATTCCTAGATAGTAGACCGAAAAGGTCTTATTCAACAATGCAAAGAAAATCATTACTAATGAGTGAGTACATATTATTAAATAAGTTAATGAATACATACGCTCGTAATGAATAGTTTGTTAGGTGTTGGTACTCAGCGTTGCTCTTTTATAAAAGCAGAATAGTCACACCTGACGAACTGGAATTGTATTTATAGCTAAAAAATTAACAAAAATAAATCAGCCTTTAGCCTAGTACATATAAAAGAGGCGACAAGTTGGATTAGTTGCTGCGTTAATACGCAATTTTTAGCACCAAGAGTGTAACAAGCTTAAATAAAAAGGGCTAGAGGTTGAGCATGCCCAATAAGCAGTTAAACAATCAACTCTTAGAACATTGGGGTATATAAAATAAATTCAAGGAAAAGGGTTGAATTTGAATGAAAAGAGGCAATAAATAGGGGAGAAGAGATAAGTTAGTATGCTTAAGGAATTAAGCGAGGATCTTAAAAGGTCACTCGCTTTAGTCGAACAAAACAATAGTCACTCAATAATGTCACCATCTGGGGCTATATTTTTAGCGTGTAGACCTTTAGGTCCTTGTTCTAATTCGAATGTTACATCTTGACCAGCTTTAAGCGTTTTATAACCGTCCATTACAATTGTTGAGTAATGAGCGAAAATATCATTCTCGCAGCCGTCTTCTACGATGAAACCAAAACCTTTAGCGTTGTTGAACCATTTAACTTTACCGCAAGCCATACTTCTACATCCTTCAATAAGTTGACTAATTTAGTTATTCTAAATTGTATTATTTGCTAGACTGACTAAGGTTTAATCAATCTACGTTTGACTGTAGTTTATTTAGCCAACCAGTCAAGTGTTTTGAGTTATTTTTTTAACATTTTATTTATTTTTTATTCAAGTTTGCTTGAGTTACAAAGACAAGACTATATTTAATTATGAGTGGTATGAAAGATTCAGGTGTTATCGATACAGTTCGCGACAGCGAAAAGCAAAAGCTACAGCCGCCGCGAAAATATAAAGTTGTTTTAAATAACGACGACTACACGCCGATGGACTTTGTAATAGAAGTTTTAACGACGTTTTTTAATATGGATAGCGATAGAGCAACCGACGTGATGCTTCAGGTTCATGAAAAAGGTAAGGGTATATGTGGTGTTTACAGCGCCGACGTAGCCCACACCAAAGCTGAACAAGTTAACCGCTACGCGCGTGATAACGAGCATCCACTGCTTTGTAGTTGTGAGCAGGAATAAATACCAATTTAATACAATTGGTATAAATACCAATTAGGGTGATCAAACATCCGATTGTTGTGGTATAAATTATTATCTCAGTAAGGGGTTGCCAATGCTAAACAAAGACTTAGAACTCACATTAAATGCCGCGTTTCGTGAAGCGCGCACTCGCCGTCATGAGTTTATGACCGTAGAGCACCTTTTACTTGCGCTGTTAGATAATCCTTCTGCAGGAGAAGCCCTAAACGCGTGTGGTGTTAATATTTCTGGTTTAAAAACCGAATTATTAGAATTTATTGACGAAACAACACCCGTCATTCCAGATTTAGAAGAAGAGCGTGAAACTCAGCCAACACTTGGCTTTCAACGTGTATTACAACGCGCTGTGTTCCATGTGCAATCGTCAGGTAAAAATGAAGTCACTGGCGTGAATGTGCTAGTTGCTATTTTTTCTGAGCAAGAAAGCCAAGCTGTATATTTACTTAAAAAGCATGATGTATCGCGTTTAGACATCGTTAACTTTATTTCGCATGGTATTTCTAAAGCAGATGATGAATTAGGCAACGACAGCGACGATATTCATGATGAAGTGCAAGAAGTTCAAAATGAAGAAGCAAGCAAGCTAGACAGCTTTACAACTAACTTAAACGTTCAAGCTCGTGAAGGTAACATCGATCCACTGATCGGACGCGACAGCGAAGTAGAGCGCACGGTACAAGTATTGTGTCGTCGTAAAAAGAATAACCCATTACTTGTAGGTGAAGCGGGCGTTGGTAAAACAGCCATTGCTGAAGGCTTAGCGTATCGCATTGTTAATAAGCAAGTACCAGAAGTAATTGCAGATGCTGTTGTGTATTCGCTAGATATGGGGGCATTGCTTGCGGGTACTAAATACCGCGGCGACTTTGAAAAGCGCTTTAAAAGCTTACTAAAAGAGCTACAAGCCGAACCAGGCTCTATTTTATTTATTGATGAAATACATACCATAATTGGTGCCGGCGCGGCGTCTGGTGGTGTTATGGACGCATCAAACTTGCTTAAACCACTCCTTTCAAGTGGTAAGCTACGTTGTATGGGTTCAACAACTTACAACGAGTATAAAAATATTTTTGAGAAAGACCGTGCATTAGTACGTCGCTTTCAAAAAATTGATGTACTTGAGCCAAGTGTTGCCGACACCACTAAAATATTAAATGGCTTAAAAGAGCGTTACGAAGAGCACCATGGTATTCGTTACACTCAAAAAGCACTAAAAGCAGCTGCAGAGCTCAGTGCTAAATACATTAATGAGCGTCACTTGCCAGATAAAGCAATTGATGTAATTGATGAAGCCGGTGCAAGTCAGCGCCTGCAACCTAGCTCTAAACGTAAAAAAACCATTGGCGTGGCAGATATAGAACTAATTATATCTAAAATGGCACGTATCCCAGCGCAAAGCGTCTCGTCGACAGATAAAGAAACGCTTAAAAACTTAGACCGTAACCTTAAAATGCTCGTGTTTGGGCAAGATCAATCTATTGACGCACTTACATCAGCTATTCGTTTATCTCGCTCTGGTTTATCGAGCGAAGAAAAGCCAGTAGGTTCGTTTTTGTTTGCAGGGCCTACCGGTGTGGGTAAAACCGAAGTAACTAAGCAACTTGCTAAATGTATGGGTGTTGAGTTTATTCGTTTTGATATGTCGGAATATGTAGAACGCCATGCAATTAGTCGATTAATTGGTGCTCCACCAGGGTATGTTGGTTTTGAGCAAGGTGGTTTATTAACAGAAGCAGTTATTAAAAATCCACATGCTGTTGTACTTTTAGATGAGATTGAAAAAGCGCATCCAGACATTTACAACATTTTGCTACAGGTTATGGATCACGGTACGTTGACCGATAATAACGGCCGTAAAGCTGACTTTAGAAATGTAGTGGTTGTAATGACTACCAATGCGGGCGTACAAGAAACTACGCGTAAGTCGATTGGTTTTACAGAGCAAGATCATACGCACGATGCAATGGGTGCAATTAATAAAGTATTTTCACCCGAATTTAGAAACCGTTTAGATAACATCATTTGGTTTAATCACCTTGAACGTGAAGTTATTTTACTGGTGGTTGATAAGTTTATTGTGGAACTGCAAGCGCAGCTTGATAAAAAATCAGTTAACCTTGAGCTTACGTCTAAAGCACGTGAGTGGTTGGCAGATAAAGGCTACGATAAAGCAATGGGTGCACGTCCAATGGCACGTGTTATTCAAGAAGAGCTTAAAAAGCAATTAGCTAACGAAATACTGTTTGGTGAACTTGTTGATGGCGGTACGGTTAAAGTATCAGTTAAAGACAAGAAGATTCGCTTTGATTACGAGAGTAATTTAACACCAGCGTAAAACGTTAATTAAATAATTTAGTTAAATAAAATGGCCCGCTACATAATAGCGGGCCATTTTTTTGCCCTTTTTATAGGCAACAAAAAACCCAGTAAAAACTGGGCTTTTTGTTTATTAAATGTAATTGCTAGTCAATGTCTATCAATTACATTTAATAAACGCTTAAAGCTAGTAAAACACTAGCCAAAAACTAAATCTCGTTTACGCACTTACTTAGCGAGCACGGAATACGATACGACCCTTTGATAAATCGTAAGGAGTCATTTCTACCGTTACTTTATCGCCGGTTAAAATACGGATATAGTTTTTGCGCATTTTGCCTGAAATATGAGCCACAACTACGTGACCATTTTCTAGCTCAACTCGGAACATTGTATTTGGTAAAGTATCAAGGACTGTGCCTTGCATTTCGATTACGTCTTCTTTCGCCATGTTTAGCGTAACACCTCTTTAATAGTTAAACGCTGCAGATTTTGCCCAAAATACTCCAATAAGTAAAGGCGCAGGGGCTATATTTGCAAATTAAATAGCCACCCACTCATCATTGAGCTGTTTTTGAGCAGGTAAAAACTGAGTTTTGTACTTCATTTTGTCGCATTCATCAATTTGATAGCCCAAGTACACGTATTGCTTATTTTGCTCTTTAGCAAACTTTAGCTGCTCTAATATCATCACAGAGCCTAAACTATAGTGTTCAAAGTCGGGGTCGAAAAAGGTATAAATTGCAGAAATAGCGCTATTCATACAATCAGTTACGGCAACTGCGACTAAAGTATCTTGGTGCCACAGTTCAATAAATGTGATCTTGAGCCAACTACAAAGCAAAAAACTTTGAAACTGTTCTTTTTCAGGAGGATACATACTTCCATCCTGATGACGCATCGTTATGTATTTACTATAGAGCGGATAATACTCAGGTCGCTCTTGCGTTGAATATTTTACCTCAAACTGTGTTTTTGCTTTGTTTAGTTTACGTTTTTGCGATTTTGAGGGCATAAAGTCTTGTGCTAATACACGTACAGAACTACATGCGCTGCATATTGGGCAGTGCGGACGGTATATTTGGTTACCACTGCGACGAAACCCTAAGCCTAATAATGACTCAAATTTGTCGGTGCTGTAGCAACTGGGATCAAGAATAACTAAAAGTTGCTCTTGTCTGTTGGGTAAATAACTACAGTCAAACTCTTGGGTTAAACCAACACGTGCAGGAAGTTGCTCATTCATAGATTGCGTCAAGTTCTTGTGGCTCCCACATAATAGGGTTAACAGTATAGTTATGTGCCGCTTTTAGTTTAGTCAAAAATGTGGAACGGGGGATTACTTGTGCACCCAGGGTCATTAAATAAGGGTTTTCTAACTGGCAATCAATAAAATGTGCATTATGGCGTTTAAGCCAATTTACCAGTGCCCACATAGCAAGCTTAGAGCAATTGGTTTGATGATGAAACATCGACTCTCCACAAAAAACACCATTTTGCATAATGCCGTATAAGCCACCTGCAAGCTCTCCGTTACTCCACACCTCTAAACTATGTGCAATGCCAGCATTGTGTGCATTAACGTAAGCGTCGAGCATGTCAGAGGTGATCCAGGTGCCATCGGTATCAAGGCGTTGATCGCGACAGGCTTCTATCACCTCTTCAAAGGCATTATTAATGGTTACTCTTACAGGGTGCTTTTTTAAATGCTTACGCAGGCTCTTACTTATATGAAAATCATTAAGCTCAAAAATGCCTCGCTCGCTAGGCGACCACCACATAATAGGCTCATCTTCGCTAAACCAAGGGAATATTCCGCTTTTGTAGGCATTACTTAGGCGAGGTAAACTCAAATCTCCGCCAATTGCTAACAAGCCATCAGGGGATTCTAATGCGTATTCCGGATTGGGGAATGCTATATCGTTTTCGCTTAATTGGTATAGCTGATTTCTCATACAGTACTTATTTTATAATTGATCGTAAAAGTGTAACTATATTTTAGGCATAAAAAAAGGGCTGAATAATCAGCCCTATAATAATTTATTTAATTGCTTATAAATTATCTAAGAAACGCTCTGCATCAAGGGCAGCCATACAGCCTGTACCCGCAGATGTGATTGCTTGACGGTAAATGTGGTCAGACACATCACCTGCAGCAAAAACGCCTTCTACGCTTGTTTGAGTCGCGTTACCGTGAAGACCAGACTCTACAACTAAGTAGCCATCTTTCATTTCTAGTTGACCAACAAACATATCTGTATTTGGCTTGTGGCCAATAGCAATAAATACGCCGGCTAAATCTAGCTCTTCAGTTGCATCAGAGTTTGCATCTTTAATACGAACGCCTGTTACACCCATTTGATCGCCTAATACTTCGTCAAGCGTGCGGTTGTAATGCATTACTACGTTACCGTTAGCTGCTTTTTCAGCAAGGCGATCAGCAAGTATTTTTTCACTGCGGAAACTGTCACGACGATGAATAACATGTACTTCGTCAGCAATGTTAGATAGGTAAAGCGCTTCTTCAACCGCTGTATTACCACCACCAACAACCGCTACTTTTTGACCTTTATAGAAAAAACCGTCACAAGTAGCACAAGCCGAAACACCACGACCCTGAAATTTAGTTTCAGACTCAAGACCTAAATACTTAGCAGAAGCACCCGTTGCAATGATTAATGCATCACATGTGTAAGTACCTTGGTCGCCAGTTAGTGTGAAAGGGCGCTTAGATACATCTACTTTATTGATGTGATCGAATATGATTTCAGTTTCAAAGCGCTCAGCGTGCTCTTTCATACGATCCATTAACGCAGGACCTGTTAAACCGTGTGCATCACCAGGCCAGTTTTCAACTTCAGTTGTGGTTGTTAATTGGCCACCTTGTTGAATGCCTGTAATTAAAACAGGGTTTAAATTTGCACGTGCTGCATATACTGCGGCAGTATAACCAGCTGGGCCAGAGCCTAAAATTAGTAGCTTACAATGTTTTGCTTCAGTCATTATTTTTCCTAAACGTTTAATACGGTGTTCAATATGCTCATTAATGCGCTTGATTCTAAGAAAAACAAGGCAGATGTAAACAAAATCCGCGATTATTTTTTTTATCAAATCGAAAAGCTGTGCAGTATTGTGTACTAGAGCTCTATGCTTTTACAGTTAAAATGCCTAAGTAGCTCAATAAATAGACTAACAGGCAACAAAACAGCGTTATTTCATGACCCCTTTGAATTTTTTTGTTATGTTTTACCTAATTTTATTTGTCACTGATAGATTATGTGACCTAAGCAAATAGGCAACTATGTTATTTTGGCAGGAAAAACCCGCATTCGGGTTGACTTCAAAAGACGTTAACGTCTTAACCAATGCGCAAGATTACCGAACGCAATTGCTACGCTTGATAGCGAACGCAAAAAAACGAATTTATATTACTGCGTTGTATTTACAAGATGACGAAGCAGGTCGCGAAATTTTAGAAGCGCTGCATCGTGTGTCATTGGCAAACCCCGCACTTGAGGTAAAAGTGCTGGTGGATTTTCATCGTGCGCAACGTGGATTAATTGGCGCTGATAAATCAGACGGTAACGCAAGTTTATATTGTGACGATTTAGAAAAGTTTAAATCGAACGTACAAGTTTATGGCGTACCTGTAAAAGCTAAAGAATTATTTGGCGTATTGCATTTAAAAGGTTTTGTAATTGACGACACCTTACTTTACAGCGGCGCAAGTTTAAATAACGTGTACTTGCAGCATAACGAACGCTACAGACTCGATCGCTACTTTTTAATAACGCAGAGCGAACTGTGTGACTCAGTAGTTGATTTTATTGAGGCAAAGCTACTCTCATCAGTGGCTGTGCCACGTATAGACACGCGACCGCTTAAGCGTTTGCACGACTTTAAGCTTGATCAAAAGCAATTAATGCGTGATTTAAAAGTCGCAAGTTATAACGCAGCAGAGCAGCTAAATACGCAAGCATTAGGTATTCGCTTGTTTTTAGGGCTTGGGCGTCGCAATAACGAGTTAAATCGTTTAATAAAAGCGTTATTTGATACAACAGAGCAAGAGCTTGTGTTGTATACGCCATACTTCAATTTTCCGGCACCGCTTATGCGATCACTGCGCCGATTATTAAAGCAAGGCAAGCAAGTGACTATTGTTGTAGGCGATAAAACAGCAAATGACTTTTATTTACCGCCAAGCGAGCCGTTTAGTAAAATAGGGGCATTACCTTATTTATACGAAACTATTTTGCATAAATTTGTAAAAACGCAAAAGCGTCATATCGATAACGGTAATTTAAATGTGTACCTGTGGAAAGATGAAAGCAATTCGTTTCATTTAAAAGGTATTTGTTCAGATAGAACAAAGCATTTACTGAGCGGGCATAACTTAAATCCGCGTGCATGGGGTCTTGATATCGAAAACGGTATTTTAATAGAAGATCCAGAGCAAACAATTATGGATGCTATTGATAACGAAAAGCAGGAAATTTTACAACACTGCCGACGTTTAACAGGCCCAGATGATTTAGAAACGATGGATGATTATCCGCAGCCAGTTAAAAAACTACTTGGCCAAGCTAAGCGCGTAAAAGTAGATTTTATAATTAAGCGTTTTATCTAAATAAGCTTATATAAATCTGAAATTTAAATACAAAAAAAGCAGCTAATTAGCTGCTTTTTTTATGGGTTGTAGTTAGGTAGCTACATTGCTTAATACCAACCTAACTACAAAACGCTAAATTATGCGTTTTCTACCGCTGTGCGTGGGTCAACATATTCCATGTTGAACGCTTCTGCTACTTCTTTGTAAGTTACTTGGCCTTTAATTACGTTTAAGCCTTTTAAGAAGTGAGCGTCATCTAGTAACGCCTTTTTATAACCTTTGTTTGCAAGGTTAATGATGAAAGGCAATGTTGCATTGTTAAGTGCAAACGTAGATGTGCGTGGAACAGCACCTGGCATGTTAGCAACACAGTAGTGAACAACTTCATCAACGATGAAAGTAGGATCAGCATGCGTAGTTGCTTTAGAAGTAGCAATACAGCCACCTTGGTCGATTGCAACGTCAACAATTGCAGAACCAGGTTTCATTGCTTTAATGTGCTCAGCAGTTACTAGTTTAGGTGCAGCTGCACCTGGGATTAGTACGCCACCAATTACTAAATCAGCTTCTAGTACGTGTTTTTCTAGAGCATCAGCAGTTGAGTAAATAGCTTTAACTTTATTACCAAATTGCGCGTCTAGTGCACGTAATACGTCGATGTTACGGTCAAGAACGACAACTTCAGCACCAAGACCAACAGCCATTTGCGCTGCACTACGACCAACCATGCCGCCGCCAATGATAACAACTTTAGCTGCTTCAACGCCTGGTACGCCACCTAGTAGCATGCCACGACCGTGGTTAGATTTTTCAAGCGCTTGTGCACCAGCTTGAATAGACATACGACCAGCAACTTCGCTCATAGGAGCAAGAAGCGGTAAACCACCGCGAGAGTCAGTTACAGTTTCGTATGCAATACAAATAGCTTTGCTTTTTACAAGGTCTTCAGTTTGTGGAAGATCAGGTGCAAGGTGTAAGTAAGTGAAAAGAATTTGGTCTTCACGTAGCATTGCACGTTCAACAGCTTGTGGCTCTTTTACTTTTACAATCATGTCTGCTTTAGCGAAAACGTCAGCAGCAGTTGCTAAAATTTCAGCACCCGCTAGCGTGTAATCTTCGTTAGTAAAACCAATACCCATGCCTGCATCAGTTTCTACAATCACTTGATGACCGTGGTTTACTAATTCACGAACACTCGCAGGAACCATACCTACACGGTATTCATGGTTTTTAATTTCTTTAGGAACACCAATAATCATATCATTTGCCTTATTAAGAACGGATTAACATTTTTCACTATTATATTCATCATAAGCCCGTGTGTCTCACCTTTTTTAAAGTCAAATCTAGTGTTATCATCTATATAACAAAAATAAACAGCATAAAAAACTAGTTGGCACTATGCATCAGTTATTAGATAGAATTGACCGTAAAATTTTAATGGAATTACAGCACGATGGACGCCTTTCAAACGTTGAACTGGCCAGACGAGTTGGCCTAAGCGCCACGCCCTGTCTGGAGCGAGTGAAAAAGCTAGAACGAGAAGGCTACATACTTGGCTATAAAGCAGTGGTCGATCCAGCTAAGCTTGGGCAAGGTTTATCGGTGTATGTAGAAGTAACAATTACTAAAACATCTCCCGACGTATTTGATGAGTTTAGTGCGGCCGTTAAAAAGCACGAAGAAATTATCGAATGTCATTTAGTATCGGGTAATTTTGATTTTTTACTTAAAACGCGCGTAAATGATATGTCAGAATACCGTGGTGTATTAGGTGACATATTATTAAAATTGCCTAACGTTAGTGAAAGCCGAACTTATGTAGTAATGGAAGAAGTAAAAGGTGAAGAAGGCGTAATTATTCGTCCTTATATTACTTAAGGTTATTTATATTAGCTGCGTCATTTGCTTATATAAGCTCAAATTATAAAAACTTGTTCATAATCAGGCCATCAAGGTTAAGATAAAGTGCAACAAATTGCATTTCCTGCTAAGGTATTTCACTGCTAAGTAAGTGTGAATAAAAATAGAATAATAAAGAGGAATAGGGAACTATGCGCCTAAACGGTGTGCAAAGACTATTAGAAACAGGGCTGATTATCAGCACCTTTACGGCAATATTTATTTTATGTGCCTTGATCAGCTTTGATCCAGCAGATGCTGCATGGTCGCAAACTAGTTTTAGCGAAGTAAGCAACATCACAGGAGCAGCCGGTGCATGGATAGCCGACATTTTATTACTCACCTTTGGTTGGTTGGCTTACTTAGTGCCAGCGGCCATTCAGCTATTTGGCTACTTGCTATTTAAACAACCTCACCGCATTTTACAGCTTGATTACACCACCTTAGCGCTGCGTGTTATTGGTTTTGCTTTATTTATTACCTCAGCTACCGCTATTAGTAGTATCAATTTTGACGATATTTATAACTTTTCCTCTGGTGGGGTAGTGGGCGATGTTATTGCATCAGCCATGATGCCTGCGTTTAACTTTACCGGTACATCTATATTATTGCTGTGTTTCTTTTTTGCCGGGCTTACCTTATTAACGGGTGTATCGTGGGTTGATTTTGTAGATTACCTTGGCGATTTAATGGTTAGGTTTTACCGCTTTATTGTATCGTACGCAAAAGGTTGGATGCACCGAGAACACGCTGCGGGCAAAGCAAATAATTACGATGAAATAGACGCCCATTTTGAAGACGATATAAAAGAGCAAATAGAGCTGCCTACATCAGCTAAAAAAGCAGAGAAACAAAAAGCAATTAATAAACCGCAAACACCGTTTAATGAGCCTCAAATTAGTGACGAGTTTATGCCGTTTGACGAGCTTGACGACATACTCGATCAAGAAATTGGCTTTAGCGCCATAGACGACGAACCAATGGACACGGCCGCTGCGCTAAACGCGCTTGACCAAAGCCCAGTTGTAGAGCCAGAAAAACCAGTTACAACAGTGGTATCGCCAGCAAGACCAATGCCTAAATCAAAAGCGCAATATCAACCACCGCCAACGGCTAAAGAGAAGTTTGAGCAATTATTAACGCAAGAACCACCACCGGGGCCATTACCGTCGCTCGATTTACTCGACAGACCGGACAAAGCGAAAAACCCAATTTCGCAAGAAGAGCTCGATACAGTATCGCGCCTAGTAGAGACAAAACTACTCGACTTTAACGTACAAGCTAAAGTTGTAGCGGTATACCCAGGCCCTGTTGTTACACGCTTTGAGCTAGATTTAGCGCCAGGTATTAAAGTGTCTAAAATTACAGGTTTAGCAAAAGATTTAGCCCGTTCGCTTTCGGCAATTAGTGTGCGTGTTGTAGAAGTTATACCGGGTAAAACATATGTTGGTATTGAGCTTCCTAATAAACACCGCGAAATAGTACGTTTGTCAGAAGTAATAAACGCACCTAAATTCGAGCAAAATCCATCGCCACTTACCATGGTGCTAGGTAAAGACATTGCCGGTCAGCCGGTATGTGCTGATTTAGGTAAAATGCCACACTTACTGGTGGCCGGTACAACTGGTTCAGGTAAATCAGTGGGCGTTAATGTCATGATAGTAAGCTTGCTTTACAAATCGGGCCCTGACGATGTACGTATGATTATGATTGACCCTAAAATGCTTGAGCTATCAGTATACGAAGGCATTCCGCATTTATTGTGTGAAGTAGTCACCGACATGAAAGAAGCCGCCAACGCACTGCGTTGGTGTGTGGGCGAAATGGAACGTCGTTATAAATTAATGTCAGCATTGGGTGTGCGTAACTTAAAAGGTTACAACCAAAAAGTGCTTGAAGCCAATGAAGCGGGTTACCCAATTCTTGATCCATTATTTAAAGACACCGATGGCATGAAAGAAGGCCCGGAAGAACTTGGTAAGTTACCAAGTATTGTTGTAGTAATTGACGAATTTGCCGACATGATGATGATTGTTGGTAAAAAAGTAGAAGAGCTGATTGCCCGCATAGCCCAAAAAGCACGTGCGGCAGGTATTCATTTAATACTGGCAACGCAGCGCCCTTCGGTAGATGTAATAACCGGTTTAATTAAAGCAAATATACCAACACGTATGGCGTTTCAGGTGTCTAGCAAAATAGACTCGCGTACCATACTTGACCAACAAGGCGCAGAAAACTTACTGGGTATGGGCGATATGCTTTATTTACCACCAGGCACTAGTGTACCAGAGCGTGTACATGGCGCGTTTGTAGACGATCACGAAGTACATGCCGTTGTAAACGATTGGAAAGCGCGTGCTAAGCCAAATTACGTTGATGAAATACTCAATGGTGATGCCAGTGAAGATATTTTATTGCCAGGTGAAGCAAGCGAAAATGCAGACGAAGAGAACGATCCGTTATACGACGAAGCCGTGTCGTTTGTAATTGAAACCGGCAAGGTATCAGTATCGTCAGTGCAACGTAAACTGCGTGTTGGCTATAACCGCGCAGCACGTTTAGTCGAACAAATGGAAACATCGGGTATCGTGAGTTCACCAGGTCATAACGGCGCTCGCGATGTATTAGTACCTAATGGAGCAAATTAATGAAAAAATTTAACGCCTTATTATTAGTGTTAGGCAGCGTACTTGCCGCACCAAGCTTTGCTGATGACAGCCAAGCATTACAAGACAGACTTGCCACTTTAAAAAGCTTTAAAGCGCAGTTTGCACAAAAAGTAACAGACAAAGAAGGCCAAGCGGTTATGCAAGGCGAGGGCACAATAGCGCTTCAACAGCCTATGATGATTCGCTGGCAGCAAACAAACCCAGACGATACATTATTTGTATCAAACGGTGATAAAACCTATTACTTCGACAGCTTTGCTGAGCAAGTAACAATTATGAAAACCAGCAGTCTAATCGACTCAACACCATTTGTGCTACTTACATCAAAAGACCCAGCACAGTGGGAAAAATACAGCGTACTTGCAACAAATACAGGCTTTAGTGTAACGCCAAATAAAGGCGTAGAAAGCCAAGTAGAACAACTTGACATAGCGTTTTCAGGTGCGGGTAACGAGCAAGGCCTTGCTAAACTAGTCGTTACCGACAACTCAGGGCAGCTATCGTCATTTACGTTTAACAATGCCAAAGTTAATACGCCGCTTGATAAAAGCACTTTTGAATTTACGCCTCCTGAAGGTGTTGAAATAGACGATCAGAGTAACGGTGAGTAATTTAGGTTTTAACTTTGGGCCCGATGTACGGCCACTTGCTGCGCGTATGCGCCCTACAACACTTGATGAGTACATTGGTCAGCAACACTTATTAAGTGCTGATAAACCACTGCATCAAGCCATTGTCGCGGGTCGATGCCATAGTTTAATTTTATGGGGGCCGCCGGGTGTAGGTAAAACAACACTTGCGCAAATAATTGCCAACCATGCTGATGCCTCACTTATTCAAATGTCAGCGGTAACTGCAGGCGTAAAAGATATACGCGACAGCGTAACGCAAGCGCGCGATAACCTAGAAAGCCGTGGCCAACGCACCCTTATGTTTGTTGACGAGGTTCATCGCTTTAATAAGTCTCAGCAAGATGCATTTTTACCGCACATAGAAGACGGCACCTTTATATTTGTAGGTGCAACCACCGAAAACCCATCGTTTGCCCTTAATAACGCTATATTGTCGCGTGCACGCGTGTATGTTTTAAAATCGCTTGCCGATACCGACTTATACACTGTAATAGAGCGCGCACTTAAACAAGACGAGCAGCTAAGTCAAAAACACATAACTATTGCCGATAACGCTAAAAAGGCACTATGCCAAGCAAGTGGCGGCGATGCGCGTAAAGTGCTTAATTTACTTGAACAAGCGGTTGATTTAACAACCGAGCAAAACGGTCAATACAACGTAGATGAGCACGTACTTAGCCAAGTGTTACCGACGCATTTAGCCAAATACGATAAAGGCGGCGATGAGTTTTACGATTTAATATCAGCCTTTCACAAATCAGTACGTGGTAGCTCCCCCGATGGTGCGCTGTATTGGTATTGCCGAATTTTAGCTGGTGGCGGCGACCCTTTGTATGTAGCAAGGCGTTTACTTGCCATTGCAACAGAGGATATAGGTAACGCCGATCCGCGCGCGATGGAAGTGGCCTTAAATGCGTGGGATATATTTCAGCGAGTAGGGCCCGGCGAAGGCGAACGTGCAATTGCACAAGCCACATTGTATTTAGCCAGTGCACCCAAAAGTAATGCGGTGTATATGGCGTTTAATCAAGCCAAAGCAGACGCTCAAAACGAGCCAAGTTACCCAGTGCCAGAGCATTTACGTAATGCCCCAACTAATTTAATGAAAGACTTAGGGTATGGCGCTGAGTACCGTTATGCGCATAATGAAGAAGGCGCATTTGCCGCAGGTGAAAAATATTTACCACCAGAAATGGACGGTAAAGAATATTACTTACCGAGCGAGCGCGGACTTGAACAAAAAATCAAACAAAAACTCGATTACCTAAAAGAGCGCGATGCGCAAAGCCCACTTAAACGATACGAAAATGATTAAACTTTATATGATGATCGCCCTTGGCGGAGCCTCAGGTGCGTGTTTACGGTTTTTTATTAGCGAAAGCATGCTAAAACTCCTCGGTAGGGGATTCCCTTTTGGCACGTTGACGGTTAATATTCTTGGTTCATTGTTAATGGGCATTTTGTACGGTTTGATAGATAAAGAAATTATCACCGCAAGCCCCGCTAAAACCCTTATCGGTATTGGCTTTTTAGGTGCATTAACCACCTTTTCAACATTCTCAATGGACTCGTTGTTGTTATTACAACAAGGTCACTTTATTAAAATGGCCCTCAATATCATCTTAAACGTGATGGTGTGTATTTTTATGGCTTGGCTGGGCCTTCAGCTAGTAATGCAAAAAGGTTAAAAAACTAACATGTTAGATTCTAAATTTTTACGTCAAGACATCGAACAAACTGCAGCACGTTTAGCAGCGCGCGGTTACGAACTCGATGTAGCGACGGTAACGGCACTTGAAGAAAAACGCAAAACATTACAAGTAAAAACGCAAGAACTTCAAAGTCAACGTAATGCAAGCGCAAAAGCAATTGGTCAAGCCAAAGCTAAAGGCGAAGACGCACAGCCACTACTTGATGCAGTGGCTAACTTAGGCAGTGAGCTAGACGCCGCTAAAACAGAGCAAGATGAAGTATTAGCCGCAATTAACGACATTGCTTTAGCAATTCCAAACTTGCCAGACGAGTCAGTACCAGCGGGCAAAGACGAAGACGACAACGTTGAAATTTTAACGTGGGGCACACCTAAAAAATTCGATTTTGAAGTTAAAGACCACGTAGATGTAGGCCAAGACTTAAACGGCTTAGACTTTGAAATGGGCGTTAAAATTAGTGGCGCACGCTTTACTGTAATGCGCGGCCAAGTAGCGCGTATGCACCGTGCACTAACGCAATTTATGCTAGATACGCACGCTGACAAAAACGGCTACACAGAAATGTATGTACCGTACTTAGTAAATAGCGCAAGCCTTTATGGCACAAGCCAATTACCTAAGTTTGCGGGCGATTTGTTTCATACATTAGGCCTTGTAAATGACGACGGCGAACAACAAGCCGGCTTTAGCTTAATTCCTACAGCTGAAGTACCGCTTACAAACAGCGCCCGCGACGAAATTTACGATGAAAGCGCTTTACCAATTCGCTTAGTTGCTCACACTCCTTGTTTCAGAAGTGAAGCAGGCAGCTATGGTCGCGATACACGTGGCTTAATTCGTCAACACCAGTTTGATAAAGTTGAACTCGTACAGCTTGTAAAACCAGAAGACTCAATGGCAACGCTTGAAGAGTTAACAGGTCACGCAGAGCAAATACTACAAGCACTTGACCTACCATACCGAAAAGTAATTTTATGTATGGGCGACATGGGCTTTGGCTCAGCTAAAACATACGATTTAGAAGTATGGTTACCTGCACAAGACACATACCGCGAAATTTCATCATGTTCAAACATGGCCGATTTTCAGGCTCGTAGAATGCAAGCACGTTTTCGCCGTGAAGGTGTTAAAAAGCCAGAGTTGCTACATACACTAAATGGTTCAGGCTTAGCCGTTGGCCGTACACTCGTAGCCATACTTGAAAACTACCAACAAGCCGATGGCTCTGTAGTTGTACCAGAAGTATTACGCCCATACATGGGTGGACTTGAAGTAATTGGTAAACAATAAAAATCAACTTTAAGTTAAGCAAGCTTTAAGCTTGTAAATCTTAAGACGAAAGCCGCTGTTTGCAATGAACAGCGGCTTTTTTGTTTTAGGTTAAAGGCAAAAGCTTAGAGAAAAATGTAAGTTATCTTATTAATAATATCGCTTACACCTATTTTTATAGCTCATTACTTTTTTGTCCGATATTACTGATCTCTACCATTTTGGGGCATTTCTACATTAAGGAAGCTTAAATGCCGGCTAACTAGCTGTTTACAAGTGCTTATTAGCTAGTTAAATTAGATGCTTCGTAATATTTGGACATTTGTCGGTTTATAAAGCGACAAATGTCGGATACAAAGTTGTTAGTTTTGAGTATTGTGGACTTATCATTAGAGTTTTTTTTAGAAAATAACCGAATTACTCGTGAGGACTGGGAGAAAGCTGCAATAGAATTTGATGAGCTAAAGGCTATAGCATTAGATCATTCAGCTAAAGTCACAAGCTTAGATGACGCAGCCAGCTATTTAGCTAAAATTTTACAAAAATGCCCACAGGTACACTCTGTAAGGTGGAGGGTAAAAGATCCTGAGCATTTAATTGAAAAAATTGTCCGAAAGCGTGTTCTTGGAAGTGAAAAATATCTATCAATAAATACTGAAAACTATACAGAAATAATAACAGATTTAATTGGAGTCAGAGTTCTGCATCTATTCAAATATGAATGGGTGAATATTCAAGAGCATATTTTAGCGCATTGGAAAACCGAAGAAGCTCCCGTTGCATATATTCGTTCAGGTGACGAAGGGAAAATTATTGAAAGCTATAAAGCCAACTCTTGTGAAGTTAAAAATCACCCTGTAGGTTATCGCTCTATTCATTATGTTATATCTACACAACCAACTTTAAATAAAGTATTTTCTGAAATTCAAGTCAGAACAATTTTTGAAGAAGGTTGGAGCGAAATTGATCATAAAATACGTTACCCAAACTTTTCAAATAATGAATTAATTTCTTATTTTTTAACTATCTTCAATCGTATGGCAGGAAGTGCTGATGAGATGGGTTCATTTGTTAGAAATTTAACATCAGAAATTACCATCCAAGAACTTAAAATAGATGAGATTAATAGAGAGCAAGAACTTCATCTTTCAAAAATTGAAGAGCTAGCATCTGAATTATCTAATGAGAAAAATAAGAGTATAGACAAAGATAGTAAGGTCAATAAGCTAAGCACTGAGATCAAAAAGTTAAGAGCTAACTCTCAAACTCGAATATATAATGAAAGTACCCTTTCTGCTACAGAACGATTGATTGCACAAGCAAAGGCAATAAATGCAAATGGTCTAAATATAAACTCAGCCGCTGAAATCTGCGCAATGAATGCTAATATTTTAGGCGGTAATTCAGCTGCTAAAATCGCCTCAATGAACGCTAATATATTAGGCAGTAATTTTGCCGCTGAAATCGCTGAAATGAATGCTAATATTTTAGGCGGTAATTCAGCGGAGAAAATCGCTGAAAAGGTAATATCTAAACCAAGTGCCGATGAGGAAACTGGCTCAGACATTGAAAACTAACAACACATTCAAATAAATCAGACATCCATCCTATTTTTTGCAGTTTAGTGAACTAAGTACTAGGCTTTATAAAGCGATAACAGTGACATATATGGACGCTCCCTTGAAGTCAAGACGAGCTAATGTCTAAACATCAAAATTGATGCCTTTATTTAATTGTCATGTATCCCATTTCACAGTCATGATGCGTCACAAGCT
>NZ_JADYXK010000067.1:0-712 GCF_015864275.1 Pseudoalteromonas sp. NZS11_1 | reverse complement strand
GGCGTTGAGGTTGTAGAATTACTCTTTTTAGGAACGTATTCTACTATTTCAAATTGATTGCTTTTTAACCTTGAACCCATCCGTTCGCTGTGATCTAATAGATATTATTCACCCACGGTAAATCGTTATGGCCAACTACAAGCCTGACTTATCCTGCCAAAATAAATTCATTCCTATCAATTTCGCTGAGCAAATTTTGCCTGGCACCTTTGAATATGCCCTTTGTTATATCGTCGAAAATAAACTCGATTTATCGGGATTTGACGCGTGGTATAACAACGACAAAACGGGCGCTGCTGCGTATCCACCTTCGGTAATGCTAAAGATTATTTTACTGGGCTATGCACATGGTTTTATCAGTAGCCGTCGGATTGCAAAGGCTTGCGAGCATAATATTTTATTTATGAGTGTGTCGGGTGATATCCAGCCACATTACACATCTATAGCAGGCTTCGTGGCTAAAATGCATGAACAAATTGAGCCGCTTTTTACACAAGTGCTGATGATATGTGATGAGGAAGACTTGATAGGCCGCAACATGTTTGCCATTGATGGGTGTAAATTAAAGTCCAATGCGAGTAAGGAGTGGAGCGGCACATTCGATGAGCTAGGGCGTAAAAAAGCAAAACTAGAACGCGCAAGCAAACGTATTATTGAACGCCACCAATCACAAGATGGACTGGGCGAAGAATTGATAACTCAGGACTTAAAA
>NZ_JADYXK010000066.1:0-884 GCF_015864275.1 Pseudoalteromonas sp. NZS11_1 | reverse complement strand
TCCTCCAAGTATTATTCAGGGATTGAATGGAAAAAACAATAGCCGACATCGGTAGTTAAATAGCCGTGACTGATATTTTTCAGCCAACATTGCGCAACTTCTTTCACAAACGCTGGCCGATAATATTTCTTTACGGTAAAGGATGCTTTCGTTGTTGGGTGTCGCCTATAAAATTTTCAAGGTAGGTCGGCTAGGTTTTTTCGTGCGAGCTCAACCAAAGTTGTGTTTCGGCCGACACCGGCATGTTCTCGTTTACTCTGCCAGGAACACATTAACCCACCTCGGCAAAACAACCATTATTCTCCGACACTGATTGAGAAAAACAATAGCCGATGTCGTCCAGGAAAGATGACCGATCGAGGTCTAGAAATCAAAAGCATCACCCGATCGAACATTTCCTAATAGACAACACCAAAAAATTATCAAGGGATTAATTAGAAAAAACAACACCCGACATCGGTCGTTTTAAAGCCCCGGCCGATATTTTTCAGCCAACATTGCAGAATTTTTTTACAAACACTGGTCGATAATATTTCTTTATGGTAGACGACGAAGTTTTGCTGTTCGGTATTGCCTACAAAATTTACAATGTAGGTCGGCTAGGGTTTTTCGTGCGAGATTGTGTTTCGGCCGACACTGGCATGCTCTCATTTCATCAGCCACGAAAACGTTAGCCCACCTTGGCAAAAAGCATGATTCACCGATATTGATCGAAAAAAATGCTAGCCGACGTCGGCCAGGAAAAGATGACAGATCGAGGTCTTAAAGAGAAGCATGACCGGATGACTCCGATCGAACATTTCCAAATCGACATCGTCCAAGTATTATTCAGGGGTGGAATAGAAAAAACAGTAGCCAGCATCGGTAGTTAAACAGCCCCAACT
>NZ_JADYXK010000065.1:0-912 GCF_015864275.1 Pseudoalteromonas sp. NZS11_1 | reverse complement strand
TGCCGTTGCCGGTAATATCGGTGCTGTTACCTGCCACATCGCTAATACTTGCTTCGATGCTATATGGTCCTTCTGCCAGTGCAGTCGGTACTTCCACTGAGAAGTTGCCATCGGCATCCACAGTGGTCGTAAAGGTTTGTGTATTGCCTTGATCGTCCACCACGGTGAAGTTAATAACGGTGCCTTCAACGGCATCGCTTGTGCCGCTAAGTGTCGGGGTGATGTCGCTACTTGAGCCTGGACTGGTAAGTACAAGTGTCGGTGCAATGGTATCTATTTCACCAGTGCCTGTGGCAGTGGCTTCGTTGCCTGCGGCATCGCTCACACTGGCGCTCACTGTAAAGGTGCCTTCAGCCAGTACTTGCGTGGCTGCTACGCTCCATGTGCCATTAACCCCTAATGTGGTCGTTACGGTATGAGTAATATTATTACTGTCGGTGATTTCAACGCTTACGGTGCTACCTTGTGGCGCATTCGCTGTGCCGGTGATCGTAGGTGTTGTGTCATCAGTCACTGTTACATCATTTACGGCAATATTAGGAATGGTCGTATCCACTACACCATTTTCTGTTGCTGTACTTGTATTGCCGCTTCCATCTGTAACACTCGCTTCAACTTCATAACTGCCTTCAGCTAAGTCAACAGGAGCTTCAACACTCCAGATACCGTCTGTAACAGTTGTTTGTACCGTGTTTGTTATGTCATTACTGTCCGTGAAGCTGACGGTGATAATAGTGCCATTTGCTGCACTGCTGGTACCGCTCACATTCGGCGTTGTATCATTTGTATCCATTAATGCATCAATATTAATACTCGGTGCATTGGTATCCAATGTTGCGCCTTCACTTAACGTGGTGGTATTGCCTGCACTGTCACTGACGCTTGCTTCGATAGTGAGTGGACCATCAGTTA
>NZ_JADYXK010000064.1:0-1073 GCF_015864275.1 Pseudoalteromonas sp. NZS11_1 | reverse complement strand
TATCACTGTTTATTTAAAGCCGCATGGCAAACGCTGTGTAAATTTGCGAAACGAAAGAGGCATGGCCAGTTAGGCATGACAAGCGTACTGCATACGTGGGGGCAGAACTTAAGTCAGCATATTCACCTGCATTGCTTGATACCCGCAGGCGCGCTTGATAAAGCGCACTGGCATGAAATAGAAAAAGGCTATTTATACCCCGTTAAAGCATTATCAACAGTGTTTAGAGGGAAAATGCTCGCGGCGCTCAATGAATGCGATAGTTCATTCGCGAAGGTAAGCACACCAACCAAATGGTGCGTGTATAGCAAAGCCTGTTTAACGTACAGTGAAAAGCTAGTTAGTTACCTTGCTCGTTATACCCGAAAAGGCGTGATGTCAGAATCGCGATTAGTGTCAGCGACTGAAGAAACAGTGAGCTTTAAATACCGCGATTATGCAGATAACAACCGCGATAAAGTCATGACTCTGAGTTGTGATGAATTTTTACGGCGCTACTTACAACATGTATTGCCCAAAGGGTTTATGCGCATTCGTCACTATGGCTTTTTAGCTAATGCGTGTCGCAAGCGAAAGTTAGGGTTAATAAAGGCTCAAGTATCAGCAACCCCATGCAAAGCGGTGAAGCCGAAGGTAGAGCAAGAACGATTAATACCCCATTGGTCTTGCCAGTCATGCAAGACGGGTACCTTACGATTTATTGGTGTGATGAATTTAGATGAGGTGACAAATAAAATAGCGCGAACGAGTTAGCAGCCTTGCTTGCTGCATCAAATCAATAAGTTAACCTGCTTAATTGCTCAGGCTAATAGCGACTGTGCGAGCGAAAAATATCCTTGCTTAACGGTTAAACATTCGGTTTAATGAATAGATAATAAACGCTGAGCAATGCAGGGAAAGCTTAAATTATAATAGGTAAGCTTATTAAATTAGCTGATTTAGCTAGAGCCTCTAAAAAGCAAATTCCCATAGCATAAACAACACCAACTCTGACACACCGAGCAGGTAGCGCCTCAGTCCAACAAGCGATTATGCAACACAAACTGCGTGTCGCATAAATACTAAAGTGTTAT
>NZ_JADYXK010000063.1:0-1126 GCF_015864275.1 Pseudoalteromonas sp. NZS11_1 | reverse complement strand
TCACTGTTGATGTTGCAGCACAAAGCGACAGCAACACGCCAATCATAAGCGGCACAAGCGATGCAGGTGAGGGTGCACAAGTGACGATTGTGGTTACCGACAGCAATGGCAACCCACAAACTATCACCGCCCTTGTGGATGCAAACGGTGATTGGAGCGCCACACCAGCGACACCATTAAGTGAAGGTCAAAGCACCATTGAAGTAAGTGTACGCGACAGTGTTGGCAATGAAACCACCGTGAGTGACACCACGACTATCGACACGCAAGCGCCAACGCTCACCATTCAAAACGTAGGCGATGTTAGCGATTTAACACCTGAGCTGCAGGGCACCAGTAATGAAATTGGTGGCACTGTCACACTCACTATCACGGATAGCGCAGGTGCTGTGCAAACCATTGATACAATAGTTGACAGCGATGGCCACTGGGTTATTGAAGTATCAAACGCGCTTGCCCAAGGTGACTTCACAGTTGTTGCGAGCATTACCGATGCCGCAGGCAATGAGAGCACAGCGAATAGCAGTGGCAATGTTGATACGGTTACACCAATCGTCACTGTTGACGCATTGGGTCTAGGTAACGACAGCACCCCAGTTGTTAGTGGTACCTCAACAGAGCCTGAAGGCACGGTTGTAAACATTGTTATTACTGACAGCAACGGTGATGAACACCCCATCACCGCCACCGTGGATGCAAACAGTGATTGGCAAGCAACCAGCCCTGAATTACCAGATGGAAGCTACACCGTGCAAGCCAGTGTCACCGATGATGCAGGCAACACAGGTGGTGCAACACAAACAGGCAACTTAGATACCTTAGCGCCGACACTGACGTTAGACACAGTCGGTGCAACCAACGACAGCACGCCAACAATTAGCGGGACATCGAACGCGCCAGCGGGCACAGTGATAAACATCAGTGTAAGCGACGGCACCACAACAGAAACGTTCACCGCAACAGTACAAGCCGATGGCAGTTGGTCAGCAGATGTACCGAACGCGTTAACTGATGGTCCACTCACTATCGAAGCAAGCGTCAGTGACAGTGCAGGCAATACCACCACGTTAAGTGAAGGCGCAACATTGGATACCAATGCACCGAGTATTAATATTGATGCATTAAT
>NZ_JADYXK010000062.1:0-1145 GCF_015864275.1 Pseudoalteromonas sp. NZS11_1 | reverse complement strand
TTTTCAAGGAGCGTTCTCATGCTTGATACTCAGCTATTTAAATATTTCGAATCAATCGATGATCCTCGCCAACAAGGTAAAGTGGTTCATAAACTATTTGATATCATATTCTTAGCCGTCAGCGCTGTTGTGTCTGGATGCCAAGGTTGGGAAGATATTGAAGATTTTGGTCATGATAGATTAGATTGGCTTAGGAAATATGTTCCCCTAGAGCAAGGTATCCCCCGCCATGACACAATTGCCCGTGTACTAAGCCGTATCGATATGACGCAATTTCAAGATTCTTTTTCTTCTTGGATGAAGGCATGCACTAAGTTAACTCAGGGCGATGTCGTGGCTATTGACGGGAAACGGTTGAAAGGGTCATTTAATCAATCTGATAGGCGCGACGCACTTTATATGGTCAGTGCATTTGCATGCGAAAATGGTGTAGTCTTAGCGCAATGTCCTGTTGATAAAAAGTCGAATGAAATAACAGCGTTACCAACACTTCTAGAGTTACTTGAGATAAAAGGGTGCTTAGTCACAATTGACGCCATGGGGTGTCAAAAATCAATTGCAGAAAAAATAGTGAGCAAAGAAGCTGATTACCTTCTTGCAGTGAAGGCAAATCATAAAGGACTCTTGTCGCAAATAGAGGGGGCTTTAATACCGGAGATAACACGACAAGCGTCTAAAGGGGTTTTGTTTAATGAAGCAGATTATCAAAAAAACAGAGAGGAGTTTAGGTGTTGTGCAGTGCGCCATGACGTAAGTAATTTATCAGAAACGATACACTGGGAAGGGGCAAAAACAGTGGGCGTTATTGTTTCCTACAGAAAGGAAAAAGGTAAAATAAGCAATGAGTTATGTTATAGATATTATATCAGTTCAGCACATTTAACGGCGGAAGAATTGGCAAGGTCAGCGCGGCAACATTGGCAGATAGAGAACGGATTACATTGGCGTTTAGACGTAGGGTTTAAAGAAGATGAGTGCCGAATTAGGCGCGAAGGTGCAGCGTCTGTATTTGCAGGGCTGAGGCATATCGCCTTTAATCAATTAAAGGCAGAAACCAGTTTTAGTAAAGGTATGCCAGCAAAGCAGAAGAAAGCGATGCGCAGTATAGCTTATCTTGAAAAGGTATTGAATTTATAGTGTTTTTT
>NZ_JADYXK010000061.1:0-1227 GCF_015864275.1 Pseudoalteromonas sp. NZS11_1 | reverse complement strand
TATTTATCAAGAGTTTTCAAAAGTAAAAAAAGAATGGTAGCAGTACCATTCAGTGCCATTTAGTTAACTCTTAGGAGTTGATTGATTGGTATCTACTTTAGTATTCAATATTGACTTCTGGCGAAGTTAAACTGTCACAAAACAAAGACCCGTTTGGGTTGTATGGTTAAGTGACTAAGCGTACACGGTGGATGCCTTGGCAGTTGGAGGCGATGAAGGACGTATTAACTTGCGATAAGCTTAGTCAAGCTAGTAAAAAGCGCTTGAGACTAAGATTTCCGAATGGGGAAACCCACCTGCTTGCAGGTATCGTTAACTGAATACATAGGTTAACGAGGCGAACGCGGAGAACTGAAACATCTAAGTACCCGTAGGAAAAGAAATCAACCGAGATTCCGAAAGTAGCGGCGAGCGAAATCGGAACAGCCCTTAAGCTTATTATGTGTTAATGGAAGGCTGCTGGAAAGCGCCACGATACAGGGTGATAGTCCCGTACATGAAAAGACATTTTAAGTGAAATCGAGTAGGTCGGAGCACGTGAAACTTTGACTGAATATAGGTGGACCATCATCTAAGGCTAAATACTCCCAACTGACCGATAGTGAACCAGTACCGTGAGGGAAAGGCGAAAAGAACCCCTGTGAGGGGAGTGAAATAGAACCTGAAACCGTGTACGTACAAGCAGTAGGAGCCCACTTGTTGGGTGACTGCGTACCTTTTGTATAATGGGTCAGCGACTTATATTTTGTAGCGAGGTTAACCGAATAGGGTAGCCGTAGGGAAACCGAGTCTTAACTGGGCGAATAGTTGCAAGGTATAGACCCGAAACCCGGTGATCTAGCCATGGGCAGGTTGAAGGTTGAGTAACATCAACTGGAGGACCGAACCCACTAACGTTGAAAAGTTAGGGGATGACCTGTGGCTAGGAGTGAAAGGCTAATCAAACCGGGAGATAGCTGGTTCTCCCCGAAATCTATTTAGGTAGAGCCTCGGACGAATACTTACGGGGGTAGAGCACTGTTAAGGCTAGGGGGTCATCCCGACTTACCAACCCTTTGCAAACTCCGAATACCGTAAAGTAATATCCGGGAGACACACGGCGGGTGCTAACGTCCGTCGTGAAGAGGGAAACAACCCAGACCGCCAGCTAAGGTCCCAAAGTCATAGTTAAGTGGGAAACGATGTGGAAAGGCCCAGACAGCCAGGAGGTTGGCTTAGAAGCAGCCA